>JANOEG010000624.1:0-9766 GCA_031413095.1 Burkholderiales bacterium
GTGATCGTCAACAAACGCTCGATGGCGGCCGGCTACGCCGGCCGGGACAACGAGTTGGTCTACAATGACAAGACGATGATGGTCTTCGGCGACGCGAAGAAGGTCGTCGAGGACATGGTGAAGGCGGTCGAGTAGGGCCAACGCGCTCGCATGCCGGGCGCCGCCCGCTATTCGCAATCCCGCGCCAAGCTCGCCGATTGCGAGCTGCACGGCATCGGCTCGGGCGCCGAGCTGATCCTCGTCGAGGGCGACTCGGCGCAGGATTCGGTGCTCGCCGTGCGCGACGCACGCACGCAGGCGGTGTTGCCACTGCAGGGCAAACCGCTCAATGCGTGGGTCGCGGCGCAAGACAAGGTCGAGCAGCATGTGCTGTTCAAGCAACTCGCTCTGGCGCTCGGCTTGCCGAGCCCCACCGCGTTGCCTGATGGCGGCGTGGCCGCTTTGCGCTACGAGCGCATCGTGCTGCTGTTCGACCCGGACGCCGACGGCATCCACATCGGCGCGCTGGTGCAGCTCTACTTCGCGCGCTGGCTGCCGGCAGTGGTCGAGGCCGGCCTGCTGTGCCTGTGCCGCGCGCCGATGTACGAGTTGGTCGATGCCGACGGCGTGGTCCACCACGCTTTGACACCGGAACACCGCCAGCGCATCGAGCAGTCGTTGCGGACGACGGCGGACGCGCCGCTGCCGATGGTGCGCGCGTTGCGCGGCATCGGCGGTTTTGCGCCGGAGACCTTGCGCCGCCTGTGCGTCGATCCGGCCACGCGGCTGGCGCGCATCTTGACGCCGGCCGACGTGCAGCACGCCGTTGAGCTGTTCGGCGACGGCGTCTGAGTCAGTCCGGGCGGCCGGTGCACGCGGCATCCTTCACTTCGTGGGTGTAAGGTCATGGTCGAAGCCATCGGGTGCCCAGTCGTCGTTGCGCCGGGCCATCCGGACGCCGCCGCTGCCGTCGAGCTTGATCACGTAGCGGAATGGTGCGCAGCCGTGCAGCGGCGGTATGACCGTGATCGTGATGGTCTCGGCGCTGCGCACCACTTCGGCCGGCAGGTCGCCGGCGCTGATGCACGGGTCGGGGCGAGCGGCGGCCGTGATCATGCGGAACGTCCCCTTGCCATCTTTCTCGTCCTTCAACGAGATCGTCGAGGTGCGGAACTTCGTCTTGTCGTACGTGCCGCTGTTGGGATCCTTGATGTAGGACTTGTAGTTCCACGACTCTTGCGCCTGCGCAGCAGTGACCGCGAATGCCGCGGCTGCGGCGAGCAGGAACAGAGAGTGAAAGCGGGACAGTCTGGTTGTCATGGTGTTCCTTTCGTTGATGGGTCGATGAATGAAATTGCGCTTGGCCGGCGCCGACGGCTCATCGATCGGGCACGTCGGTGCCGATCTTCAGAAGGCGGGTCAGGTCGAGATCGCGCACCGGCTTGAAGTCGGTGTCGCTGCCGATGACGGTTGGCCGATCGGCGCCCTTGACGCGGAAGTAGTAGCGGTCCTGCGCTGAGGCTTCGAAGGTCTCGCCGGTGTTCGGGTCCTGCAGACGCACGGTGCCGCCGAGGCTGTCGCGCACGCCGCGCTGGCGTGCTTCGTCGGACTGCCAGCGTTGGGCGATGGTCTTTTGCTGCAAGGCCTGCGACCAGCGCAGGTAGGCCTGGTACTGCCCGCTCATGCGGCTCTGGTGGCTGGCCTCGCCCGCCGCCCATTGCGGGTTCTCGCGCGCGCTGGTCAGCATGCGGGCCATCGCGCCGGCCGCGGTGGCGGCGCTGTCGGCAGGTGCGACGAAGCCGTGCACGCCGTCGGCCCACCACGTGCTGCCGACGTTGGCCCCGGCCATGCCGCTGCCGCCGAATGTGGTCATCGTCAGCACACCGATGCGGCCGTCGCGCAATTTGAATTCGACGTCGGCCGCGCTGGCTGCCGCGGCGCCGCGTTGCAGCAAGGGGTTGCGTCGCGCAATCTCCGCCAAGTCGGGCCGCTGTCGCGTCGCGGTGACCTGCGCGCCAAATCGGCTGCGCACGAGTTGCGCGCCGTACGTCTCGGCACTCTGGAAGCGCAGGATCATTTGGCCGTCCGGCCCGCCCTGGCCCATGACCTGGCCCTCGCGGTAGCCGAGCGACGTGATCGTCGGGTTGGGCTCGATGAACATGCGCGGCACCGTCGTGTCGCCGCTGAACAGATGCATCGCTCCGTCGGGGCTGGTGCTGCTGAAAGCCAAGCGCACGTTCCACGTGCTGCGGCGCAGGCCGCCTTCGGTGCGCCAGCCAGCCGGCAAGTCGGCCGAGAACGCCTGCTCGAACGGATCGGTCCAGCGCACGAATTGCAGCGCGGCCTGCGGGCGCTGCGGTCCGGCGCCGTTGCCGCCTGGGCCACCACCTGCGCCATCTAGGCCCGCAGCACCGCCGAAACGAACGCTGTCGAGAATGCGCGTCAACTCGGGCAGGCGCTGCGCGAAATCGCTGCGGGCCGCAGCAGCGACGAACAGCGTGGCCGTGTCGCCCTGCCTCACCGCGATCACGCTGGCGCGGCCCTGAAAGACGTTGCTGCCGTAGTCGAACGCCGCATGCGCCACCTGCGGGCCTCGGCCTTCGGCCTTCAGCATGCGCACGTTGTAGAGGCCGGGTTCGGTGGCCGCGTAGTGCTGTTGCAGCCACTGCGCGAGGTCCGCACGCGCCGGCACGAGGCGCGCCCGGACCAGGGCCGCCGCGGTGCCGCGCGAGTCGGTCACTGCGATCTCGCCTGCATCGCCGGCCTGGACCTGCCATGTCGCTGGTTTCTGCAGCGAGAAGCCGGCGCGGTCACGGTGCAACGTCCAGGCCTCGTCGGACTTCGCTTGGACCATGGTGGCGGCACTCAAGAAAGCGGTGCTCAGTGCCACGGCCATGCCTGCAATCCCAGCGCGAGCGCGCGGTGCGGCGGCGCTGGTCACGGCGCGATCGCCGCGATGCCCAGCGTGCCCAACACGGCGTTGGCCGCTGGCAGGTTCAGTCGCACCGTGCTGCGCGTGATGTTGGATGCGTTGCGGTAGCCGAAGAACACGGTGCCGCCGCGCTCGACGAAGACGCGCTCGAAGCTGAGGCGTTGCGCAATCGCGGGCAGGTTGTTGAAGGTCATCGCGCGGCCGTCGCCCAGCGTCTGGATCGAATAGCTGCCGGTGCCGACCTCCGCGCAGTTGCGCGTGCTGCCGGTGCTGGTCCGCACGTAGCAGCTGAAGTACTTGACGCCACTGCCGCCGGTGAAGGCCACGCGCAGGTTGGCGCTGGTGGTGAAGTAGTTGGCCGTGCCTGCCGGAGGCGTGGTGCCGCCACTGACCGTGCCCAGCGAGACGCTCGTTGCGGCCCACCAGATGTTGGGGTTCAGGCTCGTGCCGCTGGCATCGCTGCCTGGGTTGACCGTGCAGGGCGTGCCGGTGTTGACGCTGACCAGCTGCTCAAGCGTGCCGACGTTGGAGGCCGTGATCGCGCTGTTGAAGGCCGCGTAGCAGGCCAGCGTGTTGTTGTTGCGCGCATCGCCGCCGGCTGCCGCCGAGGTGCCGAACGTGCCGACCGGGTTGGCCACGTCATACGCCAGGGCGTTGAAGGTCGGCAGCGTGTTCTGGTAGAACAGTTGCGAGCCGGCCGGGAACGTGACATTGCCGAGAAGACCGAGGTCGGTCGGCCCCCAGTCCGCGTAGGCGACACCGTTGTCGTCGCCCGGGAAGGTGCGGATCTGGCCGGTGATCACGCTGGCCAGCGTCCGGCCGGTGATGTCGACCACGGTGCGCGAGCTCGTGCCTCGTTCGTAGCCATCGCAGTAGTCGTAGGCGCTGCGGCCCTGTGCGTCGCGCTGCGTCTGCGTGCTGCGCAAGCCGAGCGGGCAGTCCCGCCACAGGCTGCCGTTCCAGTGCATGTCGCCTCTGCGCGCCTGCAGCGTGCCGAAGCCCCAGGTGCTGATGACGCCCGCAGTGGCGGCTTTGTGCGTGTCGTAGAAGCGCACCAGGCCCTGCGCGTCGGGCGTGTTGTCGATGACGTCGGCCGCCATGTATCGCAGCGTCCAGTTGTTGGCGTCGGTGTAGGCAAAGCCGCGCAACGTGGCGGCAGCGGCGGGCGTGGCCGGCGGCGGGGTGTCGGCCAACTTGGCTGCCGCGACCGCAGCCAGCGCGGTGGCAGCGTCGAGCGCGGGCTGATTAGCCACCAGGTCCTGCGCCGCCACAAGCAGTGCGGCCTGCACGTTGGGCGCTGCGGTCACGGCCGCGGAGGCCGCGGTTGCCGCCAGCGACGGTAGTGCGGCGCGCAGCGCATTGGCCGTTGCCTGGTCGAT
The DNA here is from genome assembly GCA_031413095.1 of Burkholderiales bacterium. Taxonomy (GTDB): domain Bacteria; phylum Pseudomonadota; class Gammaproteobacteria; order Burkholderiales; family Burkholderiaceae_C; genus CADEEN01. The sequence goes on from JANOEG010000624.1 coordinate 4,291, forward strand.
GTCGGCCTGCGTCACGGTGCCGCCGGTGCCGTCGGGCTGGCCGAGCCGCGGTGCCATCGCGGCGGCCAGTGCGATCTGGGTTTGCACCACCAGCCGTGCCAGCATCGCGGCTTGCAGGGGGCCTGGCGCGTTACCTGCAAAGTCGGCCAACGGCGAGAAACTCAAGCCGGCCTGAGATTGGATGTAAGCCGCGGCATCGGCGGCGGTGGCGCCGGTGGCCTGCATCTGACCGAGCACCATCGTCGTCAGGGGGCTGACGAAGATGCTTTGCACGCCGGTGTTGCCGGTGGCCGGCGCCTTGAACGTGAGGGCGCTGCCGACCGCGGCGTTGGTGTCGAGGTCGATCGCTGTCGCCGGCACGTTGACGATGACGGCATGCTGACCGGCGTCCGGCGTCGGCACATTGATCGTGAAGCTGCCATTGGCCGGCGTGGCTGCCGAGGTCGGCTCGCCGGTGTCGCAGGCGCCGTTGTCGTTCAGGTCGTAGCAGGCGGTCGCGCCCTGCAGCGGGCCGTCGGCGACGACACCGCTGATGGCCACGGTGGCTGGCGGCGGCGCATCGATCGGCGGCTCGGCGTCGCTGTCGTTGCTGCCACCGCAGCCAGGCAGCGCCAGGGCCAGCACGGCCACAGTGGCGAACCAGGCGCTGAAATGTTGGGGATTGCTCATGCTCGTCCTCCGTCTTGTTCAAAGACCCGATGGGCCGGTGAAGCGAAGGATGGGTGAGCACCGTTAGGCAAACGCTAGCGGCAGACTGCGTGAACCGTTAGCAGCTCCCTAGAGGAAACCCGAAAACGCGCCGTGCGATGAAGAGGAGCGGCGCTTCAGTCTTGCGCGCGCGCAGCGAGCGCCAGCGCGACGGCCTGAGACAGCGAGAGCTGCTCGCCGTCGCGCGTCAGGGCGTCGATGCGCGCCGCTGCGAGCTGCCTGGTCGCCAGCCTCTGGACGAGCCGCATGTAGTGGCGATCGTCAGCGCTGAGTTCACCGAAGCGGCTGCGCCAGAACGAGGCCGCGAAGGCCATCAGGCGCGCGGCCGCTTCGGGCTGCCGCAGGTGAGCGAGCGCGCGCGGCAAGTTCCAAAGGCCGTAGGCAAGGTCCAACGATGCCATGCCCTTCCAAGCGGTGCGAATGCACTGCTGGTAGTCGGCAACGGCCAGTGCCCACTGGCGCAAGCCGCTATACGCATTGCCACGGACGTTGAGCGATTGGTTCAACCGCCGCCAGTCCTGCAGTTCGAATGCACTGGCGATGATCGGCTGCAGTTGCTCCACCGCATCGTGGTGGCGATTGGCATTTTGCGCACAGACCGCAAGGTTGTAGCGGCCGCTGTTGATGGCGTGCTGATTGCCGGCTTGTTGCCAAAGATCAATCGCCTCGCAGTGCAGGCGTTCACCGCCGACCGGGTCGTGGTGATGCGCGATGGTGACGTATGCGCGCTGCGCCGACAGGCTGGCGCGCAGCTCGAAGTCGGTGCCGGGCGCCGCCAAGCTGTCGGCCTCGGCCAGCAGCGGCTCGACCTCGGCCGCCTGATGTCGGACGCGCCAGCGCACGCGCGCCAGCGAGTACAGCGCCCGCGCACGTTGATCGTCGTCGAGACCAGGGCAAGCCAAGCCGAGTTCGGCATGGCGCAGGGCTGCCGCGGCCTGGCCCGCCGTGAACAACATCGGCCCGAGCCGGCTGTGGCCGCATGCTCGCAGCACTGGATCGGCGCAAGCCTCGACCGCGGCCTGCACATGCATCAGGCCTTCGGCCGGCAACTCGACTTCTTCGAAACAGCGACGCAGGGCGAGCAGCAATTCGATCGCGTCCGACGGTGCATCGTCCTCGACAGCGCTGGCCAGCGCAGCGAGCAGGTTCGGCATCTCTCCGCGCACCGCCGCCAGCGGCGGCGTGAGCGGCAGGCCGTCGGCCCACTGCAAAGTCCAGGCACGCAAGCGGCGCCGCCAGTGACAGGCAGCCGCGGCGTCGTGCCGGGCCGCAACGACCTCGCGGATCGGCGGGTAGAGGCTGAAGCGATCTTCGTCATCGCTGCCCACGTGGCGGTGGACGAGCGAATGGGCGTTCAGGTCGTCGAGCAACAGCCGCGTGTCGAAGGACTCTTCGCTCGCCACTGCCGCTGCCGCCTCGGCCGAGAAGCTGCCGGAAAAGACTGTCAGCGCGGCCAGCAGGCGGGCAGGGTCGGCGTCGAGCTGGTCCAGGCTCCAGGCGATCACGCGCTGCATCGACGCATGCCGCTGGTCCGACGCGCCGCGTGCGCCGCTGCGCCGCAGCAGGTCCAGGTGCGGCGTCCCCGAGCCGTGTAGGCGCAGCAACATGTCTGCCGGTGAGATGCTGCGCACCCGAGACGCCGCCAGCTCGATGGCCAAGGGCATGCCCTGCAGCGCACACACCAGTTCGACAATGGCCGCGACATTGCGCGCGCCGAGATGGAAATCGGCGCGCACTGCGCGCGCGCGCTCGACAAACAAGGCGACCGCCGGGTTGCCGGCCGCGCTCTCCAGCTCGGCATCGATCGCGGGCAGGCGCAGGGCCTGCACAGCGAACTCATGCTCGCCATCGAGACCGAGCGCGCGCCGCGAAGTGACCACCAAGTACAGCGCCGGCAAGGACGACAGCAGATGGCCCACCACGTCGCCGGCCTCGCCGACCAGTTGTTCGAAGTTGTCCAGAACCAGCAGCGCACGGCGCCCGGCCAGCGCGGCGACCAGCGCATCGCGCGGGGCTTCGGCCCCGGGCGCGATGTGCAGCGTTGTCAGCAAGACATCGAGCGCCTGCGCCCGCGTCGTGCAGGCTGCCAGCGGAATGAAGGCGATCAGATCGAACGGCTCGAAAGGCTCCGACGCCGGCAAAGGCCAGGCGGCGTGTTCGCGCAACGAGTGCGAAACCTCGACGGCCAGGCGAGATTTGCCGGCGCCGCCCGGCCCGATCAGTGTGACCAGTCGCCGCGCGAGCACGAGGCTGCGCAGCAGCGTGCCTTGTTCGTCGGCGCCAAACATGCGCGTCAGGTAGTGGGGCAGCGCTACGCGCGCGGCAGGCACGCGCGTCTCGAGAAGGGGCTGGGCCGGCTCGTCGACACGCGGTGCGCCCAGAGGATCGCGATGCGCAGGCAATCGATCGAGCAATCCGGCCAAGCGCTGGCGCTCGTCGTCGATCCACCCATCGTAAAAGCCGGGCAGCAGTTCGCCGCGGTACAGCGTGCGCGCCGCAGCGACTCGGTCGGTGCGCACCGCCTGCTCGAACTCTGTCACGTCGCAGACCAGCATGCCATCGACCACCCGGACCTGCGTGCGATCGGCCAGCAACACCGCCTGCGCTGGCGCGCGCGAGGCCGGCTCGAGGATGCTCTTCAAGGTTGACAGTGCCTGGCGCAAGCGATTGCGCCCGACATCCAAGGCCACGCCCGGCCACAGCAGTTCGATCAGCTCTTCACGACCATGCGCGCGCTGCGGCGCCAAGGCCAGGCGGGCCAGCAGGCTGGTGATGGCTCGGCTGGGCAAACGCGTCAAGTGCTGCACGCCATCGGTGAGTCGCAAGCCGCCCAACAACTCGACACGCCACAGGGCCTGTGCAGGACCGGGGGGCGGCGCAATCGCCACGTCGCGCGCGCCAGCAGGTAGGGTGGGCGGCGGCAGCGCGTTCATCGGCTTGTGCGGGGGTCGGCAATTCTAGGAATGCATCTGCTGCGGTCACACCACCGGGTTCGGGGGCCGTTGCCGCGCTCGCCCGGTCGGCGCCGGCGCGGATGGGTCAGAAAAAGCCGCGCGCGGGGTCGTCAGGGCGCCGCTGCAGCCAGTTCAGCGGCGACCACGCCGCGCGGCCGCTGACGATGTGCAGCGAGTACGCCAGGCGCGATTGCGCCGAGCGGTTGGGCGCGCTGGCATGGGGCAGCAGGCCGTCGAAGACGACCAGCGTGCCCGCCTTCACTTCGAGTGGGCGGATGTCGTCGCCGCTCGGCCAGGGTGTCGTGTCGAGCGGCTCGGTGACGAAGCCATCCCTCTGCCGCACGTAGCGCTCGCGCAGCGGCCCGCGCTGATTGGCCACCCACAGGCAACCGTTGTCCAGCGTGGCGTCTTCGAGCGCCCACCAGAAGCCGACAACGCTGTGCGGCTCGGTGATCAGAAAACTCGCGTCCTGGTGCCAGACCACCTCGCCGCCGATGCGCGGCTGCTTGAAGATCAGCATCGATTGCATCAGCAGCGGATCGATGACGCCGAGGTCGGCTGCGATCGCAGCCAGGGGTGGGTCGCGCGAGAAGCGATCGAAGACCGCGTCGCGGTCGTGCAGCGCGTGCCCGATCTTGTTGATCGCGCGCGCCTTGTCCACCACCAGCCGGCGGTCGGCATCGAAGGCGTCTTCCTCGAAGAAGCAGCGCACCTGATCGGCTGACGCGGCGAGCGCGCGCTGGCTCAACTGAGCGCGGTCACGCGAAGAGAACACGGCACGCTCGGCGGCGTCGGGTTCGAAGGCGTCGACGATTTCCCGCGCGCGCCGCTTGAGCGACTCAACCGCGGCGGGAGCCGCAAACCCCGGCCAGACGATGACACCTTCGTGACGCCAACCGTCAAGTTGCTTGCGGGTAAGTACGGTTGGCATGGCGGTTGCGAAACAACGGTGCAGCAAAGGGCTGGATCATCGCGCTGATCGGCGCAATGATGCACAGCCCATTCGCCACGCACCAACTGGAGGACCCATGCACCGTCTGACTGCCCGTCGTTTGCCGTCGCACCATCATGTGATTGCCGCTGCTGCCCTCGCGGCCCTTGGCACCTCGGCCAGCGCGCAAAGCGCCGCGCCGGACACGGGCCAGCTGCAGACCATCACCGTCACCGCTGAGCGCCGCACGGAAAACGTGCAGCAGGTGCCCAACTCGGTGAGCGTGCTGTCGTCGGAGCTGCTCGACGTGCTCAACACCAGCGGCCAGGACGTGCGCATGCTGTCGGGCCGGGTGCCGAGCCTGAACATCGAGTCGTCGTTCGGCCGCGCCTTTCCGCGCTTCTACATCCGCGGTTACGGCAACACCGACTTCCGCCTGAACGCATCGCAGCCGGTGTCGCTGGTCTATGACGACGTGGTCCAGGAAAACCCGATCCTGAAAGGCTTCCCGGCCTTCGACCTGGCGCGCGTCGAAGTGCTGCGGGGGCCACAGGGCTCGCTGTTCGGCCGCAACACGCCGGCCGGCGTCGTCAAGTTCGAATCCAACCGGCCCGTCAAGGGCAAGTTCGAGGGTTACGGCAGCCTTTCGGCTGGCACCTTCTCGACGGTCAATCTCGAAGGCGCGCTCAACGTGCCGACGAGCTCCGACTCGGCACTGCGCATCTCGCTGATGAACCAGACGCGCAGCGACTGGGTCGAGAACACCTTCGACGCCGGTCCGACGCAAGACCTGGAGGGCTACCGGGACAGCGCCTTGCGCCTGCAGTGGCTGGTCGAGCCGAGCAAGGATTTCAGCGCGCTGGTCAACGTGCACGCGCGCGAC
>JANOEG010000625.1:0-3697 GCA_031413095.1 Burkholderiales bacterium
GCCGCACTGGACCGACCCGTTTCCAGCGACGGTCGAAGAGACCGTGCGCCTGGCGCGGCAGCGCAACGGCGATGACGCTGCGCTGCGCACCTTGCTCGATCAGTTCGACGTGGCGCCGCTGGCGCAAGCCGACGTGCGCACCTTGTCCGGCGGCGAACGCCAGCGCGTGGCGCTGGCCACTGCGTGGTGGCAGGGCGCGCCGCTGTTGCTGCTCGACGAGCCGACAGCGCACCTCGATCTGTCGCACCAGGAACTGCTTGTGCAACGTTTGCAGGAGCATGCGGGCGGCGTCATCGCCAGCCTGCATGACTTGAATCTCGCCTGGCGCGTGGCCACACATGTGGTGCTGCTCGACGGCCGCGGCGCTGTGGTGGTGGGCACGCGCGACGAGGTGCTCACGCCCGAGCGCCTGGGCCGTGCGTTCGACGTGCCCATCGCCTGGGTCGAAGTCTGCGGGCAGCGGCGCCTGTGGGTCGGGCCGGTATGAGCGATCTGCACTTGGTGATCGGTGGCATGCGGTCCGGCAAGAGCCGCTTTGCGCAGACGCTGGCGGCACCGCACCGCGCTGTTGTTGTCATCGCAACGGCGTTGGCGGCCGACGCCGAAATGCGCGAGCGCATCGAGCGCCACCGTGCCGATCGGCCAGCGCAGTGGCGCGTCGTTGAAGTGCCGTCCACGGTGAACGGATTAGCCGACGCGATCCAGAACTATGCGGCTGCCGACGGCTGCCTGCTGATCGATTGCCTGACGGTGTGGCTGTCGCAACTGATCTGCCCACCGCCAGGCGTGGACGCCGCCGATGCAGATCGCGCTACGGCACTGACGTTGCAGGCATTGCGCTATGCGCCGGGCCGCACGATCGTCGTCAGCAACGAGATCGGCCTCGGTGTCGTGCCGTTGGACGCGTCCGCGCGACGCGTCGTCGATGCACTCGGCAGGCTGCATCAAGACATTGCGGCGGCTGCGCAACGAGTGACCTGGATGGTGGCCGGGCTGCCGGTGACGATCAAGGGAGGTGGAGGATGAGGCGACTGTTGATGGCCTGGCTGTGCACGGCGAGCCTGTTCGCGCACGGTGCCGACTTCGTCGATGACAGTGGGCGCCGCCACGCCTTCAACACGCCGCCGCAGCGTGTGGCCACGCTGGCGCCGAGCCTGACCGAGCTGGTCTATGCCGCAGGCGCGGGGCCGCGTCTTGTCGCCACCGTGATCGGCAGCAACTTCCCGTCCGAGGCGCGCGCAGTGCCGAGCGTCGGCGACTACGAGCGTGTCGACGTCGAGCGGCTGCTGCGCCTGAAGCCCGATGTGGTGCTGGTCTGGACGAGTGGCAACTCACAGCGCGAACTGGCGCAGCTGGTGTCGGCGGGTGTGCCGGTGGTGCACCTCGAACCGCGGCGCCTGGACGATGTGGCGCGCGCGATCGAGCGCCTGGGCGAGCTGTTCGGCACTGCCGATGCCGCGCGCCCGCGGGCCCAAGCGCTGCGCGACGAACTGGCCGCGCTCGGCCGCGCGTTTGCGAACAAGCCCGTGGTCAGCGTGTTTTATCAGGTGTGGTCGCGGCCGCTGCTGACGCTGAACGATCAACACTTGATCAGTGACGTGATCCACTTGTGCGGCGGCCGCAATGTGTTCGGCACGTTGAAGACGCTGGTGCCGGAGGTCTCGACCGAGTCGGTGCTGGCGGCAAAACCGGACGCGATCCTGAGCGCGCGCACCTCGGCGGACGGCAGCGCGGCGACGATGCGCCGCGAACCGCAGGCCGAGCCCTTCATCGCCTGGCGCTCGCTGGACAAAGTGTTGCCTGCCGCGCGGCACGGCTGGCTGTTCACCCTTCCTGGCGACGAGATCAGCCGCCAGGGCCCACGGATCGGCGCCGGCGCGCGCGCAGTCTGCGCAGCGTTGGCGCAAGTGCGCCTCGAGCGCTGAACACAAGGAGGCCACGATGAAATCGCGTCTTGCCGCTTCGAGCGCTGCCCAGTGGCCCGACACACTAACGCTCGCCAAATCGCTGCTGTCAGCCAGCGAGCCCAGCCCCGATGTCATGCGCTGCGTGGTGGCGGTGAAGGCGGCCGCGATCGATGTGATCGAGGCGCAGGTGTTCGACCCGGTCAACCGCTTGCTCGGCCAGTGGTGGGCCGAAGACCGTTGCAGCAGCACCGACCTCGTCATCGCGCAGGGGCGGCTGATGGCGTGGGCGCATCGCTGCATGGCCGCGGCGCCAGCCCCGCGCGCGGCCGGCTTGCGCGTGCTCGTGGCGCCGCTGCCAGACGAGCCGCATCTGGCCGGCGTGACGCTGGCCGCGTGTGCGCACGAGCGCGCGGGCGCCACAGTGGACGTGGTCTTTGCGCGCTCCGCAGACGAGTTGTGCCGCGCGCTCGAACGCCGCCGCGTGGACGTGCTGCAACTGTGTTCGAGCGAGTCGCTGGTGCGCGAGGACCAGTTGCGGGCCGTCGCCCGCCTGATCGAACGCGCACGCGCTGCGTCGCTGGAGCCGCGGCTGGCCGTGCTGCTGCGCGGACGTGTCTTCACCGAGCAACCGGGGCTGGGCGTGATGCTTGGCGCCGACGACTCTTTTGCCGCTGGCGCCATGGACGATGAGGCCCTAGCCTCGGTGCTGCAGTGGTGCCGTCGGCGTGGTCAGTCGCCGGCCATGATGGCCGCGCAGGCCACGTTGATGACCGTGGCGCAGCAGGTCGGCAAGAGGCGCTTCTCGACATGACTCGATCGACAACCTGATGCACACCCTTCCCATTCCTGATCTGCCTCGGTTCGACGACAGCGCGCTGGCCGCACGCGTTCAGCACCGCCTGGACCGCAAGACCAAGCCGACCGGCTCGCTCGGCCGCCTGGAGAGCCTGGCGCTGCAAGTGGCGTTGATTCAGCAGCGCGAAGCGCCGCTGATCGAGGCGCCGCAACTGGTCGTGTTCGCCGCCGACCACGGCATCGCAGTGCGCGGCGTCTCGGCCTACCCGAGCGATGTGACGGCGCAGATGGTGTTGAATTTTTTGGCTGGTGGCGCAGCGGTGTCTGTGCTGGCGCGTCAGCATGGTCTGGTGTTGACGGTGGTCGATTGCGGCGTGAACCATGACTTTGCGCCGCATGCGCAGCTCGTCGTCAAGAAAACGGCGCACGGCAGCGCCGACATGACGGAGCAGCCCGCGATGAGCGTCGCGCAATGCGAAGCCGCCATCGGCCACGGCCGCGATGTAGTGCGTGGGTTGCCTGGAAATGCGCTGTTGCTCGGCGAGATGGGCATCGGCAACACGTCGATTGCCGCCCTGTTGATGCAGCGCCTCACCGGCTTGCCGCTGGCCCACTGCACCGGCCGCGGCACGGGGGTGGACGACGCCGGTCTGGCGCGCAAGCTCAGCGTGCTGCAAACGGCACTCGAACGTCATGCCGATGCGCACGCGCCGCTGGCCGTGCTTGCGGCCCTGGGCGGCTTGGAAGTTGCCACGATGGTCGGCGCCGTCCTGGAAGCCGCAGGGCAGCGGCGCGTGGTCGTTGTCGATGGCTTCATCAGCACAGCGGCCGTGGCGATGGCCGCGCAGTTCGCACCGCGCGTGCTGGGTGCCTGCGTGTTTTCGCACTGCTCGGCCGAGAGCGGCCACGCGCGCTGGCTCGAACGGTTGGGCGCAAAGCCACTGCTCGATCTGGGTCTGCGCCTCGGCGAAGGCTCAGGCGCGGCGCTGGCCTGG
>JANOEG010000626.1:0-4193 GCA_031413095.1 Burkholderiales bacterium
GGGCGCCGCGACTGCGAAGAGGTTGCCGGGGGTTTCCATGTCAGTGGCGCTGGGCCGCCCCAAGGCGCGGACGCTCCCCTCGGGGAATGCGAACGGAGTGAGCTAGGGGCTTCATTTCTATTCCAGGTTCTGCACCTGCTCGCGCATTTGCTCGATCGCCACTTTCATGTCGACCGAGATCGCCGTCAACTCCAGCGCCGCCGACTTCGAGCCCAGTGTGTTGGCTTCGCGGTGCAACTCCTGGATCAGGAAGTCGAGCCGTTTGCCAACCTCGCCGCCGGCCTTGAGCAGGCGCTCGATTTCATCCAGGTGCGAGGCCAGCCTTGCCAACTCCTCGGCGACGTCGATGCGAATTGCGAACGCGGCTGCTTCATTGAGCGCACGTTCCTGCAAAGCTTGCGACGGCACGTTATTGGCCGCGCCGCTGGCCGCGAGCGCCTCGTTCCATCTTTCGAGAAATCGTTCACGCTGTTTCTGCACCACAGCCGGCAACAGGGGCTCGGCTTTCTTGGCCAGGGCGCGCAGGTGCTGCAAGCGCTCGATCAGCACGCTGGCCAGCCGCGCGCCTTCGCGCTCGCGGGCGCTGCGCAGCCCAGCGAGCGCTTCGCGCGCCGCTTGAAGCGCGGGCTCGTCGATGGTTTCGACCACGGCCGACTTGCTGCACCACTGCAAGGCCTCGTGCACCGTCAGCGCCGCGGCCTTGGGCAGCCAGCCCTGGACCATCGATTCGACGCGGGCCAGTGTCATCAGCGCCTCGGCGCCCGGCATGGTCACGCTGCCGGCCGACTCTCGCGGGCTGGCCAGCCGCAACTCGACCTTGCCGCGCTTGACTGCAGCTGCCACCAGTTCGCGCAGCGCCGGCTCCAGCCCGCGCATCTCGTCGGGCAATTTGAGCGACAGATCAAGAAATCGGCCGTTGACCGAGCGCACTTCGGCGCTGACCACGGCGCCGGTTGGGGGGCTGCCTTCTGGCTTCGCTTCAGAACGTGAATCCGGCCGCAAAGCCGCACCAGTGCTCGCGCTCGCCACGCTAACACCGGCGCTGGCGTATCCGGTCATGCTGTAGACTGACATGGCACTCCGCGCGCACGCAATCAAACGATTATGTCAAAGCCAAAACCAGCCCCGTTGCCCGCTGGCACCGTGGTCGGTGGCTACTCGATCGTCAAGAAGATCGCTGCCGGTGGTTTTGGCGTCGTCTATCTCGCCGAAGACCCGGATCGCCGGCTGATCGCGCTCAAGGAATACCTGCCGGCCTCGCTGGCCGAGCGCTCGCCGGGCGAGCTGACGCCGCGCGTCAAACCCGACAAGTTGCCGCTGTACCGCCTTGGCCTGAAGAGCTTCTTCGAAGAGGGCCGCTCGCTCGCGCAGATTAGCCACCCGAGCGTGGTCTCGGTGCTGAACTTCTTCCGCGAGAATGAAACCGTCTACATGGTGATGAACTACCTGCAGGGCGACACCCTGCAGGATTTCATCGTCACCGCTCGCGACTTGAAGCGCGACAAGGTCTTCCGCGAATCGACCATCCGTTCGTTGTTCGACGAGATCCTGCGCGGCTTGCGCATCGTGCATCAGCACAAGATGCTGCACCTGGACATCAAGCCGGCCAACATCTTCATCACCAACGACAACAAGGCCGTGTTGCTCGACTTCGGCGCCGCGCGCGAAGTGCTGAGCAAGGAAGGCAACTTCATCCGTCCGATGTACACGCCGGGCTTCGCGGCGCCGGAGATGTACCGCCGCGACGGCAGCCTCGGACCGTGGACCGATATCTACGCCATCGGCGCCTGCATCTACGCCTGCATGCAGGGCTATCCGCCGAACGACGCGCCGCAGCGCATCGAGAAGGACCGCTTGGCGCTGTCGCTGTCTCGACTGCGCAATGTCTACTCTGACAACCTGATCGAGGTCACCGAGTGGTGCATGTCGCTCGATCCACTGTCGCGCCCGCAGTCGGTGTTCGCCTTGCAGAAAGAGTTGGCGCGCGAGACCGAACGGCGCTACACGAAGCTGAGTTTCAGTGAGCGTTTGAAGCTCCAACTGGAAAATCTCAAGACCGGCGCGAAGGCATAAGCCGTGCAGTTCAGCGTCTACCAGATCAGCCGCAAGGGTGGCCGCGAGAAGAACGAAGACCGCATGGGCTATTGCTACACGCGCGATTCAGGGCTCTTCGCACTGGCCGACGGCATGGGTGGGCACCCGGAAGGCGAGGTCGCTTCGCAGCTCGCGTTGCAGACGATGGCCGCGCTGTACCAGCGCGACGCCAAATCGACGCTCAAGGACCCGCTGCGTTTTCTGCACGACGCCATCATTGCCGGTCACCACCAGCTACTGCGCTACGCCACCGAGAAGGCGCTGATGGACACGCCGCGCACCACGATCGTGGCCTGCGTGCTGCAGGGCAATGCAGCGTATTGGGCGCACTGTGGGGACTCGCGGCTGTACATGGTGCGTGACGGCAAGCTGATCGCGCGAACGCGTGATCACAGCTACACCGAGCTACAAGAGACCTTGTCGCACGTTGTGCCGATGGGTGAGAAGTTCAATCGAAACGTGCTCTTCACGTGCCTGGGCAGCCCCGGCAAGCCGGTCGTCGACACCGCCGGCCCGATCCTGATGCAGGCTGGCGACCGTGTCTTGCTGTGCTCCGACGGACTGTGGGGCAGCGTCACCGATGCCGAGATCGCCGATCAGCTCGGCCGGCGCACCCTTGCCGATGCGGTGCCTGAGCTGGTCGAGCAGGCACTGCGCCATGCCGGCGCCAAGAGCGACAACGTGACCATCATCGCCGCCGAGTGGGAAGCTGCCGAAGACACCGACAGCAAGTCCGGTATCTCGACGCAGAGTCTCGGTGATGAGGTCTTTGCGTCGACGATCCAGGCCGGTGTGGTGGTCGGCAATGTGCCGACCGACGAACTCGACGAAGCCGAGATCGAGCGCTCGATCAAGGAAATCAACGACGCCATCCGGCGTTCGAACGAGAAGCGTTCGTCGTGATTCTCGAGAAACGATCTTCATGACTTTTATCCGCAGTGATGACCGCGCGGCGAATGCCTTGCGCGCGTTGACGATCCAGCGCAGCTTCACCAAACACGCCGAAGGCTCGGTGCTGATTGCCTTCGGCGCCACGCAGGTGCTGTGCACGGCGTCGGTCGAAGACAAGGTGCCGCCGCACAAGCGCGGCAGCGGTCAGGGCTGGGTCACCGCCGAGTACGGCATGCTGCCGCGGGCCACGCACACGCGCGGCGACCGTGAAGCGGCCCGGGGCAAACAAAGCGGACGCACGCAGGAAATCCAGCGCCTGATCGGCCGCTCGCTGCGCGCCGTGTTCGATCTGTCGGCGCTGGGCGAGCGCACGATCACGCTCGATTGCGACGTCATCCAGGCCGATGGCGGCACGCGCACGGCGGCCATCACCGGCGCGTTCGTGGCTGCGCACGACGCCGTGAGTTGGCTGATCGCCCAAGGCAAGTTGAAGGCAAGCCCGATACGTGAGCATGTGGCCGCGATCTCGGTGGGTCTGGTCGAGGGCACGCCGCTGCTCGACCTCGAATACACCGAAGACTCGACTTGCGATACCGACATGAATGTCGTCATGACCGGCGCCGGCCACTTCGTCGAAGTGCAGGGCACGGCCGAAGGTGCCGCGTTCACGCGCGCGCAGATGGATGCGCTGCTCGGCTTGGCGGCCAGCGGCATCGCCGATCTCGTGGCCGCTCAAAAGGCAGCGATCGCCAAGCCACGGCCGTGAAGCTCGTTCTGGCGTCCAACAACGCCAAGAAGCTCGCCGAACTGCAGCAGCTCTTCGAGGGCTTGGCGATCGAGTTTGTGCCGCAGGGCACGCTCGGCGTCGCTGAAGCCGACGAACCGCACCACACCTTCGTCGAGAACGCGTTGGCCAAAGCGCGGCACGCGGCGCGCGCAACGGGATTGCCCGCCATGGCCGATGACTCGGGCCTGTGCGTCGATGCACTCGGTGGCGCGCCTGGTGTTCAGTCTGCTGTGTTCGCAACGGTGCCGCTGCTTCAAGGTGATCGCGAGGCGCAGCGCCACGCTCAGGACGCCGCCAACAACACGCTGCTGCTCGACAGCTTGCGCCAAGCTACCGACCGCCGCTGCCGTTTCGTCAGCACCCTTGTCGCGCTGCGACATGCCGACGACCCGCAGCCCTTGATCGCGTTCGGCCGCTGGGA
>JANOEG010000627.1:0-2678 GCA_031413095.1 Burkholderiales bacterium
GGCAACAGCGTGCTGGTGGTGGAACACGATGAAGACATGATTCGCGCGGCCGACCACGTCATTGACATGGGGCCAGGTGCGGGCGTGCATGGTGGGCGCGTGATGGCGCAGGGCACGCCCGACAAGGTCGCGGCCAATGCCGACTCACTCACGGGGCGCTACCTCGGCGGCGTGCTGCGCATCCCGACGCCGAAGACGCGGTCCACGCTCGCCGCCAGCACCGACCCGCAGGTGCTGACGATCAGCGGCGCGCGCGGCTACAACCTGTAAAACGTCAACGTCGAGATCCCGGTCGGGCTGTTCACCTGCGTCAGCGGCGTCTCCGGCTCGGGCAAGAGCACGCTGGTCAACGACACGCTGTACGCGGCCGTGGCGAAGAAGCTCTACCAGAGTCACGCCGAGCCGGCGCCGCACGACAGCATCGAAGGCCTCGACGCCTTCGACCAGGTGATCAACGTCGATCAAAGCCCGATCGGCCGCACGCCGCGCAGCAACCCGGCCACCTACACGGGGCTGTTCACGCCGATCCGCGAACTCTTCGCCGAAGTGCCGGCGGCGCGCGAACGCGGCTACGGGCCCGGCCGCTTCTCGTTCAACGTGGCGGGCGGTCGCTGCGAAGCCTGCCAGGGCGATGGCGTGATCAAGGTCGAGATGCACTTCTTGCCCGACGTGTATGTGCCCTGCGACACCTGCCACGGCAGCCGCTACAACCGCGAGACGCTGGAGATCCTTTACAAAGGCAAGCACATCACCGAGGTGCTCAAGCTCACCGTCGAAGACGCGCAAGCGTTCTTTTTGGCGGTGCCGAACATCGCGCGCAAACTGCAGACGCTGCTCGACGTTGGCCTGGGCTACATCACGCTCGGCCAGAGCGCGACCACGTTGTCCGGTGGCGAAGCACAGCGCGTCAAGCTGGCGCTCGAACTGAGCAAAAGGGACACCGGCCGCACGCTCTACATCCTCGACGAGCCGACCACCGGCCTGCATTTCGCTGACATCGAGCTGCTGCTCAAGGTGCTGCACCAGTTGCGCGACGCCGGCAACACGATCGTCGTCATCGAGCACAACCTCGATGTCATCAAGACGGCCGACTGGGTGATCGACATGGGCCCGGAAGGCGGCGGCGGTGGCGGTGACGTGGTCATCGCTGGCACACCCGAGCAGGTCGCCGCGCATGCACAAAGTCACACCGCGCGCTTTCTGGCGCCGCTGCTTGCGCGCTGACACCTCGTTCACGCTCGACACACGCTGAAACCCTCATGGGCGTGCAAGCGTGAATTGCATCGTTCGTGTCGGAGAGGCTTCGTTTCGACAATCGGCGCATGCCGTTCGCGCCCCTGCCCCGCACATGCCGCCAACGCTGGCGCGCGCTCGGCGTGGCCGCCTGGTTGCTCGGCGCGGCGACGGCCGGCCAGACCGACATCGGCACGCTTGAGCCCTGCCTCGACGAGCTGCAAATGCAGCGCGCGGTCGAGCAACTAAACGCCTTGCGCCGCCAGCCCGCCCCTTGTGCGGCCATCGGCGCTGGGGTTCAGCGGCTGGCGTGGGAATCCAGGCTCGCCACCAGTGCGCAAGAGCAGGCAGCGGACCTGGCGGGGCAGGATCGCCTTTCTCATGTGGATTCCCGCAATCGCGGCTTGGGCGCGCGTCTGCGCGGCGTCGGCTACGCGGCCGCAGGCGCCGGTGAGAACCTGGCCGCCGGACAGTCGGATATCGACGACGCGCTACAGGCCTGGCTGGCCAGCCCTTCGCATTGCGCGAACCTGATGCAGCCCGAGTACCGCGACGTCGGTCTGGCCTGCGTGCAGCGCCGCGGCTCGCGCTACGAGCGTTTCTGGGTTGCGCACTTCGGCGTGCCAGCGACGACGCTGCGTCGCTGACGCCGCACGAGGAAACCAAGCAGCGCCAGACCACTGAGCAGGCTGGCCCAGGTGGCCGGCTCCGGAACCGGCGTCACCGGCGGCGTTCCTGGGTCCACGGCACCGCCGCCCCCTCCACCACCGCCACCAACTCCACCGCCGCCGCCGCCGCCGCCGCCACCTCCACCGCCGCCGCCAGGATCGGGTATCACGATCACGGGCGTGCCGCCTCCGGGGACAAGCACCGACCCGCCGCCGCCCGGGACGAAGAGCACCGGTGGGAATGGAAAATCTCCAGGGCCGAAGGCATCGCTGCTGCCGTCACTCGGCGCCGTGGCCAGACCTGCGGGCGGTGCGCCCGCGCCGAGCGGCGTGTCACCCACCGGGCCAAACAGCGGCACCACCGCGCCGGCCACGGCTTCCGAGAACGACGAGGTCACCGGCTCGGGTGGCGCCAGCGGCGCTGCGGCGGCAGCGGGGCCCTCGCGGCTGTCAGCCGACAGTGGCGGCGCTGGCGGCACGCCCGGTGGCGGCTTGAGCACGTTGCTGGCCACCAGGTCCGGCTTGCGATCGATGCGGCTGACGTTGCGGCACACGGTGGGCACGAGGATGCAGTGCTGGCCCTCGCAATAGACCAAGCCGCGCTCGTGCGTTTGGGCTGTCCACTTGCCGCGCGTCACGGTGCGGCAGACGCGGCCGTTACCGAAGTGCATGTCGCGGATGGCGCTCGCGTACTCGAACTTGCCCTTGATCGAATCACGGCGGATATCGACCATGTCGTCGTACTCGCGGGCCTGCATACGCTCTTTGAGGCGTGTG
>JANOEG010000628.1:0-5435 GCA_031413095.1 Burkholderiales bacterium
TATGCACCAGCTCCTTGGCCACAATGGCCTGCGATGGGAAGTTGGCCTCGGCGTCGATGAGCACGGGCTCGGTCCAGCGGTCGTTCTCGTGGCCGGCAGGTGAGCAGATCGAGCACGGCACGTAGTGCTTGCCTTCGACACGCGAGTACGCAGCGAGGCTGCAGCCCAGGATGCGCACCGCCGTGGCGGTGATGGCGTCGAACACCGGTTGGGTGTCGGTGGGTGTGGCGCTGATCACGCGCAGGATGTCGGCACTGGCCGTCTGGTGGTTCAGCGCCTCCTTCGTCTCGTTGAACAGCCGCGAGTTCTGGATCGCGATCACCGCCTGGTCGGCAAAGGTCTGCAGCATGGCCAGCTCCTTCGGCCTGAAGGGGCCAGCGGAGCGCGCCACGCCGATGGCGCCGATGCCGCGCTCTTTCCACAACATCGGCGCGAACATCAGGGAGCGATAGCCGATCAGCTTGGCCATCTTGCGCAGCACGCCAGGCACGTCCTCGCCGTCCACGAGGTCGGGCCAGTGCATGACGCGGCGCTCGCGCAGCGCCCGGCCCACCGGGGTGCGTTCCACCGGCGCCGGGAAGGTGGTAGCGACGATGTCGTAGGCCTTGCCGCGATACGCGGCGATGCGCAGCTGGCCCTGCTCGTCCACCAGCAGCACATCGAGCTCGTCGCCGCCGAACAGGTGCTGGCAGCTGTCGAGGATCTTCTCGAACACCGGCTGCGTGTCGGCCACCGAGCTGCTGATGACCTGCAGCACCTCGGCCGAGGCCTTGAGCTGCTGCAGCGTTTCCTGCGTCTCGTTGAACAGCCGCACGTTCTCGATGGCGATCACGGCCTGGTCGGCGAAGGACTGGGCCAGCGCGATGTCGGCGTCGCTGAAGGGCTCGGGCTTGTCGCGCTCGAAGGTGAGCACGCCCAGCGGCTCCCGTTCGGCGCCACGCAGCAGCGGCAGCAGCAGCGACGACCGAGTGCGGACGCTGCCACGTGCGCGGGCCCTGCGCTCGGTCTCGGGTAGCTCGGCGGCCGCCCAGTCGGGGGTGTGCAGCATCGTCTTCGTGACGAAGGCGCGGGCCGGAAAGTTGTGTGCCGGGTCGAGCGGCAGCGCACTGGCGATGCCATGCAGCCCTTGCTCTCGATGCGCGAGAAAGCCGACGAGGCCTTTGCCCTCTCGGTGGAGGAACACCGCACTCACGAAGCAGCCAAGCAGCCGCCGCGCCGCGGCGACGATGACCTCCACCACCGGCATCACGTCGGTGGGCGACTGGCTGATGACGCGCAGGATGTCGGCACTGGCTGTCTGGCGTTGCAGCGCCGCTTGCGTCTCGTCGAACAGGCGTGCGTTCTCCAGCGCTGTCGCCGTCGCGCCGGCGATCGTCACCAGCAGCTGGACGTCGCTGTCGCCGAAAGCGTCTTCGCGTTCGAAGCTCTCGATGGCGATGCCGCCAAGCGGTCTGTCTCCCACCACCATCGGCACCAGCAGCTGCGAGCACGGCTGAGGCTGGCCGTAGTCGTGCAGCTGCCCGGCTGCCCGCAGGGCCTCGCGATTGCGGCGCAAGATGGGCTCGCGACGTGCCAAGATGCGTGCCCAGGTGGCATCGTCATCAACGGTGCGCGTGCTCGGTACCTCTCGCTGACCTTGGCTCCAGCCGTACACCGTGCTGATGCGGCGTTTCGGCAGATCGAACCAGGTGATGTTCAGGCTGTCCTGGGCCAACAGGATGCGCAGCCGCTCGCCGACGAGTTCGATGATCGCTTCCAGTTCCAGCTGGCCTGAGATGCCGAGCTGAATGCCGCTGATCACTGCCAGCTCGGCCGCGCGCTGGCGTTCGGCCTCGAAGCTCTTGGCGTTGAGCAGCGCCACGGCCATGCTGGAGGTGACGGTTTCGAGCAGGCGCACTTCGGCCGGGCCGAACGCATGGTCCCGTTGATGGTCCTCCAGGATCAGGGCCCCGAAGACGCGCTCGCCCACGATCATCGGTACCGCGACGATGCTGCGCGCCTGGTCGGTGCCCTTCTCGGCTCGGACGCCGGCGCTGGCCTGCTCGGCGCGCGAGCCCATGAGCCAAACCTTGCGCTCGTCATAGATGTGGGCCGCGGGACCGTCATGAGGCGACCTGAACAGCGGGGCGACGTCAAGTCGCTTGCCATGCTCGCAGTAGTACAGAGGGGTTTCGAGCCGCGTCGTTTCGTCCCACCAGCGGATGCTGATGTCGCCGGTGGCGAAAACTTCGCGCAGCTTGGCGCCGACCACGTCCACGATGGCCTGGAAGTCAAGCGCCGCGCCGACCGCCTGCTGGATGCTGTTGATCACCGACAGTTCGGCGTTGCGGGCCTCGGTTTCCTTCAGCAAGCGCTGCGTTTCGTCGAAGAGGCGTGCGCCCTCAAGGGCCGCGCCCAGGTTCGCGGCCACCGTCGTGATGAGGTTCACTGCCGCTTCGTCGAACGCGTCTTCACGCTTGCGGTCCTCGACGCCGATGAGGCCGAGGAAGCGGCCGCCAGTGGAAATCGGCACCTTGATCACCGACTTTGGTGTCGTCTCGTCGGGCTGCATGCCGGGCCAGAAGGCCCGTTGCGCAGCGACGCTGTTCATGACCGTCGGCAGCAGCGCCTTGTGCCGGATCGTCAAGGGATGCCGGGGTGACATCGTGAACGGCTCCAGGCCCGTGGTCGAGGGCCGGCCAAGGTCGTAGGAGTACAAGGGGGTCAGCTTGTCGCTTGCCGTGTCCATCCAGTAGATGTGCAAGTCGCCCGTGTCGAGGACCACACGCAAGCGGTCGCCGACCAAGTCGACGATGCCCTGGAAACTGAGCTTGGCCGCCATGCCTTGCTGGATGCCGTGGATCAGCGCCAACTCGCCAGCGCGCTGTCCGAGCTGCGCGGCGCGCTCGGCAACCGCGCGCTCCAGCCCCTGCTGGGTGCGCAGGTTGGCCAGCGCCGCCGCTGCCTGCGCAGCCATCAGGGCCAGCAGCCCGCGGTCGGCGTCGTTGAAGCGCCCGAAGACGCCTTCGATGTCGGCGTACAGGAACCCCAGCAACTCCCGCTGCACGACCAGCGGCGCCATCAGTGGCGCCACCAGGCAGCTGCGCTGGTCGATGGCGTCCGCGCCCGGCGGGCCATGCCGCAGCCGCGCCGGTGGGGGCCGGCGAGCGCGGCGGGCCTCGTCGAGCCACGGCGTGACTGCCGCCAGCAGCGCCGCGGCGGTCTCGCCAGCGGGCACCTGCGCTGCCGCCACCCTCATGCCTTCGGGCTCCTGCCGCACCAGCAGCACGCGCCGCGCCCCCAGCAGGCCAGCCGCTGCCGCAACCAGACAGTCTTGCAGTGCCACCACACTGCGTTGTTCGTGCAGATGGCGGACGATTTCGATCAGTTGCCGAAGTTGCCGAACGGATGGCCGCCGCGGCGCTGGCTGCTGCTGCTGCCGGTCAGCCTGCTTCCTGGACCGGGTGCCGCGTGCAGGCGCCCTGGCGGGTGCGGTGGCGGCGCTGGGGTGACGGCCTGGCATCGCGGGGGGTCCCTTGCTTGCGGGGCCAGGTCGGCCTGGCTCTTGGTTGCAGTCTATCGGCTGGGCCGCGGCGCAGGCTGCTGGGTTGCCCGGATGGCCGGCAGCCTGTTGCGCACTTCCCGGCCCGATCCCGGACAATCGGGCCCAGGAGACCGACCGCCATGACTGCCAGGACCCTGTACGACAAGCTGTGGGACGAACATGTCGTCCACACCGAGGAAGACGGCACCGCCGTGCTCTACATCGACCGCCACCTGGTGCACGAGGTGACCAGCCCGCAGGCCTTCGAAGGGCTGCGCCTGGCCGGGCGCAAGGTCTGGCGCGTGAGTTCCATCGTCGCCACGGCCGACCACAACACACCCACCACGGGCTGGGAACTGGGTCTGGCCGGCATCACCGACCCCATCAGCCGGCTGCAGATCACCACGCTGGACGCCAACATCAAGGCCAGCGGCGCGGCGGCCTACTTTCCCTTCCTGGACAAGCGCCAGGGCATCGTGCACGTCATCGGGCCGGAAAACGGAGCCGTGCTGCCGGGCATGTCGGTTGTCTGCGGTGACAGCCACTCGGCCACCGACGGTGCCTTCGGCGCGCTGGCGCATGGCATCGGCACCAGCGAGGTTGAACACGTGATGGCCACGCAGACGCTGCTGGCCAGGAAAGCAAAGAACCTGTTGGTGAAGGTGGAGGGCAAGCTCGGCCGTGGCGTCACGGCCAAGGACGTGGTGCTGGCCATCATCGGCAAGATAGGCACTGCGGGTGGTACCGGCAGCACCATCGAATTTGCTGGCAGCGCCATCTGCTCACTCAGCATGGAAGGCCGCATGACGGTGTGCAACATGGCCATCGAGGCTGGCGCACGTGCCGGGCTGGTGGCGGTGGACGACAAGACCATCAACTACATCCACAACGGCGGCAAGGGGCGGCCCTTTTCGCCCAAGGGGGTGGAGTGGGACCACGCCGTGGCGCACTGGCGCACGCTGCACAGCGACCCCGGCGCGCACTTCGATAGCGTGGTGGAACTCGACGCTGCGGCCATACAGCCGCAGGTGACCTGGGGCACCAGCCCCGAGATGGTGGTGGCCGTGGACGGGCGTGTGCCCGACCCCGACAAGGAGAAGGACACCATCAAGCGCGGCGCCATCGAGCGTGCGCTGGTCTACATGGGCCTGGAACCGAACAAGGCCATCACCGACATCCGCATCGACAAGGTCTTCATCGGCAGTTGCACCAACAGCCGCATCGAAGACCTGCGCGAGGCCGCCGCAGTGGTCAAGCGCGCCGGCCAGCGCGTGGCGCCAAACGTGAAGCTGG
The DNA here is from genome assembly GCA_031413095.1 of Burkholderiales bacterium. GTDB lineage: Bacteria > Pseudomonadota > Gammaproteobacteria > Burkholderiales > Burkholderiaceae_C > CADEEN01. The sequence continues at coordinate 4,817 of JANOEG010000628.1, forward strand.
CGCTGGTGGTGCCCGGCTCGGGCCAGGTGAAGGCCCAGGCCGAAGCCGAAGGCCTGCACACCATCTTCACGGCCGCCGGCTTCGAGTGGCGTGAACCCGGCTGCAGCATGTGCCTGGCCATGAACGCCGACCGGCTGGAACCCGGCGAGCGTTGCGCCAGCACCAGTAACCGCAACTTCGAAGGCCGCCAGGGCGCCGGCGGGCGCACCCACCTCGTCAGCCCGGCCATGGCCGCCGCTGCCGCCCTGAACGGGCACTTTGTCGACGTCCGCCGAATCGGCTGACACCCCACCGCATCAGGAGATCACCATGCGCAAGACGCTCGCACTTTTCCTCGCCCTGGCCTTCGGCCTGGCCGCTTGCAACACCATGGAAGGTTTCGGCAAAGACCTGTCCAAGGCCGGCGACAAGATCGAAGAAGCCGCCAAGAAGAAGTAAGGCCCCGCGCCGAAACGCACACACACCATGCAAGCTTTTACCGTGCACCAGGGGCTCGTGGCCCCGATGGACCGCGACAACGTCGACACCGACGCCATCATCCCCAAGCAGTTCCTGAAGTCGATCGCACGCAGCGGTTTCGGCCCCAACCTGTTCGATGCCTGGCGCTACCTGGACCCGG
>JANOEG010000629.1:0-5546 GCA_031413095.1 Burkholderiales bacterium
CGGCTCGCGCTCGGTCTGCTGCGTCAGCAGCACGGCAAAGACATCGCTGCCCAGCCGGGCCAGCATGTCCTTGGGCTGCATCAGGCGGCGCATGCGGCGGCTGGCGTGCTTGAGCAGCTGGTCGCCCACCTGGTGGCCATAAGTGGCATTGACCGGCTTGAAGCCATCCAGGTTGAGGATCATCAGCGCCAGGCGCCGCCTTTCACCGTCGCAGCGCGCCACGGCGAGGGCCAGCCGCGCTTCGAGCGCGCTGCGGTTGGGCAGGGACGTCAGCACGTCGATGTCCGCGCTCGGCGCGGCCTGCAGCCGTTCCGCTTGGCGCTGTCGCCGAGCCTGGCGCAGGCTGGCGGCCAGGAAGGCGCCGAGTGCTGCCAGCGCACTCATCGGCACCAGCGACGCATCGAGCGCCAGGGTGCCCGGCGACTCGCGCCAGGTCACGGCTGTCAGCAGCGCAGCCGCCAGCAAGGCGCAAGCGCTGCGCAGGGCGACGTGCAGCCTCGTGTTGCGCAGCGGCCGGTGCAGCCCGCGCAGGGCCACGGTCAGCACCAGCGCAGCCACCATCAGCGTCAGCGGTGTCCACGGCAGACCGGCGCCGGGCAAGGCGTGCAGCAGCGACACGAACAGCAGCGAAGACAGCAGCACGCCGCCGCTGCCAAGCAGTTGCTGTGGGTGATGCCACGGTGCGAGCACGCCCAGGCGGGCCATGGAGGCAGTCACGACGCCGAGCAGCACCATCAAGGCCAACGTGATGCCGCTGCCCGTGGTCTGAAAGGCCGACGCTGCGTGGGCCGGCCACCACAAGCCGGCGGCCAGCAGCACCACAGCCACGAAATCAAGGCTGCCGGTGCGCAGGGCGCCCGGCGCCGAGGCTTCCCAGGCCACAGCCGAGCCCACCCACAGCAGCGCGGCACACAGCACGAGTGCAAGCAAAGGGTTCAGAAGACTGGCGTCGAGGACAGCCGGGAATGACATGGGGCGCAGGCCTTTTGGGCCTGTTCGGCTTCTTGAGCGGCAAATTCTCGATCGGCCTGCCGGCGTCTCGGAGGGACGGCGACCCACGCCGGCCGGTCTCGCGTGAACTAGGCCCGATGGGGCGGCTTTTCTCCGGCCGCTACACTCAAAACCATGGCCTCTGCCCCCCTTCCTACTGCGCTCACAGTGCATCAGCAATCGAAGTCGCTCGAAGTGGCCTTCGACGACGGCGCCAGTTTTCGCATCCCGTTCGAGCTGCTGAGGATTTATTCCCCGTCGGCCGAAGTGCAGGGGCACGGCCCCGGGCAGGAGGTGCTGCAGACCGGCAAGCGCGATGTCGGCATCGATGCGCTCGAACCGGTGGGCCACTATGCCGTACAACCGACGTTCAGCGACGGCCACAGCACGGGCATTTTTTCGTGGGACTACCTTTACCGCCTGGGCGCCGAGCAGCAGACGCTGTGGCAGCGCTACGAAGAGCGCCTGGCGGCGGCCGGCGCTTCGCGTGACGCGCCGATGATCGAGGCTGCCGGCGGCGCCTGCGGCCACCACCATTGACGTGAACGACAAGCCAGACAGCGACACGCACTTCGGCTTCGAGCAGGTGCCGGCCGCCGACAAGGCGCAGCGGGTGCGCGGCGTCTTCGATGCGGTGGCCGACAAGTACGACGTCATGAACGACCTGATGTCGCTCGGCCTGCACCGCGTCTGGAAGAGCTACACGGTGGCGGTGGCGCAGGTCAAAGAGGGCGATCGTGTGCTCGACATCGCCGCTGGCACCGGCGACCTGACGCGTGCGTTCGCCAAACGCGTCGGAGCGCGCGGCCTTGTCGTCCACAGCGACATCAACGAGGCGATGCTGCGCCGCGGCCGCGAGCGCCTCGAAGACGAAGGGCTGCTGGTGCCGTCGCTGCTGGCCGACGCGCAATCGCTGCCGCTGCCCGACGCTTCGTTCGATGTTGTCAGCGCCGCGTTCGGCCTGCGCAACATGACCCACAAGGAGGCCGCGCTGGCCGAGATGGCGCGCGTGCTCAAACCCGGCGGCAGGCTGCTGGTGCTTGAATTTTCGAAAGTTGCTGCGCCGCTGGCGCCGGTGTACGACTGGTACTCGTTCAACGTTCTGCCCAAGCTCGGCCAGTGGATCGCCGGCAACGGCGAAAGTTACCGTTATCTGGCCGAGTCGATCCGCATGCACCCTGATCAGGCCACGCTGAAGGCGATGATGAAGACCGCGGGCTTCGCGCATGTCGATGTGCACGACCTGGCCGCCGGAATCGTGGCCTTGCACGTTGGCGTGCGCTGCTGAAGCAATTACATCTTCGTGCAGTGATGGCTCGTTGTCGCGCTACGGTGCGGGAACCCGGCGCGGAGCCGCGCTTCGAACCTCCAACGTGATCGTCCTTGCCCGCCTTGTCCTGCTGTTGACCCTGTCGGTGCCGCTCGCATCGACGGCGGCCAGTGCTGCGCGATCAGTGGACAAGGTGTTGCGCTGGAGCGATGCCGCCACTTGGGGCGGCGAGGTGCCGGCGGCGGGCGCGGACGTTGTGGTGCCTGCGGGCGCGACCGTGCTGCTCGACACCGACACCGCCGCGCTCGGCAACCTGGCGATCGAAGGCACGCTGCGTTTCGCGGCGGCCGACGTGGAGTTGAAGGCGGCGGCGATCCAGGTCAGCGGCACACTGCAGATCGGCAGCGCCGCAGAACCGCACCAGCATCGCGCCACGATCACGCTGACCGGCGCGCCGCTGGGCCGCGGCAACGACGGCATTGCGCGCGGCCTGAACGTGCAGGGCGGCACGCTCGAACTCCATGGCGCAGTGCCGCAGCCGGTGTGGACGCGCCTCGGCGACCACGCCAGCGCCGGGGCGAGTCAACTCACGCTGGCCAGCGCGGCGAACTGGCGCGCCGGCGACACCATTGCCGTTGGCCCGAGCGATTTCTACGGCGTGGCCGCGACCGAGCGCCTCGTCCTGTCGGCCGATGCCGGCGGCGTGCGCCTCGCGACGCGCAGCCCGCTCGCCGCAGCGCGCTGGGGGCGCCTGCAACATGTCACCCGCAACGGCATGAGCCTTACCGCCGAGCCCGGCTACACGCCCCCTGTTGCCCCTGCGCCGACGGTGCTCGACGAACGCGCGCCGGTGGCCAACCTGACGCGTCACATCGTCATCCAGGGCGCCGACGACAGCCATTGGCGCAGCGGCTTCGGCGGCCACGTGATGGTGATGGGCCTGCAATCGAAGGTCGTGATCGACGGCGTCGAGATGCGCCGCATGGGCCAGGCCGGCGTGCAGGCGCGCTACCCTATGCATTGGCACTTGCTGAGCTACGCCGACGGCAAGCCGATTGGCGATGCCAGCGGCCACGTCATCCGCAACAGCGCCATCTGGCAGAGCGCGAACCGCTGCATCGTTCTGCACGCCACCAATGGTGTGCAGGTGCAGAACAACATCTGTCACGACATCGTCGGCCACGCCTACTTTCTGGAAGACGCCGTCGAGCGGCGCAACATCCTCGAAGGCAATCTGGCGTTGATGGTTCGCAGCCCTGCGCAGGGCAAGGCGCTCCAGGTCCACGAGACGCCGGTCTTCCAGGCCGGCGCCAGCGGCTTCTGGCTGACCAACCCCGACAACACCGTGCGCGGCAACCTCGCTGGCGATGCCCAGGGCAACGGCTTCTGGCTGTCGTTCCCACGCAAGCCCGGCGGCGACTCGACGACCGTGGCGCTGCTGCCCAGCCGGCTGCCCTTCGGCGTCTTCGACGACAACGTCGCCCACTCCAACGGTCAGCCCGGCATCAACCTCGACTGGGCCGTCACCGACGAAGCCGGCCACGTTGCGCCCAACGCCTACGTGCCCACCGCCGACGGCAAGGAGAACGCTTACAGCAGCCAGATCCGCATGGCGATGCGCCGCAACACCGTTTACAAGAACGGCATGCATGGTTTGTGGAACCGCGTCGCTCAGCCTGACTACACCGAGTGGGTCAGCGCCGACAACGCCGGCGTGCATTTCGCCGGCGCCGGTGACGATGGCCGCATCACGCGCGGCCTGATCGTCGGCCGCAGCTTGAACCACAGCAGCTACCCGCAAAACGCCGCACCGCCGTCGGCATTCGCGACCTACCACTCGACCTTCTCGATGCGTGACAACACGGTGGTCAACTTCGCCTTCGTCGAAGGCAAGTCGAGCGGCGTCTTCCGCACCGACGACTACTACGTCAACGCGGTCGACAAAGGCACGCTGCGCAACGGCAACAACCGCCTCATCGCCAGCCACCCGGGCTTTCGCACCTTGCCGCCGCACCTGGACGGCCAGCCGCTGGCCAACCGCCACTGGACTTACGCCGGCGCGCTGTGGGACCCGAATGGCTACTGGGGCCCGAAGAACAACTACTGGGTCTACGACCAACCCTTCCTTACCGCCGGCGCGAACTGCCAGCCGGTGGCGCCCGCGGGCAAGAACGGCCTGTCGTGTTCAGGCGAGTACTACGGCGTCGGCGCCTTCCAGACCGACTTCGACAACAGCCGCTACGCCTTCATGGCGCCGATCGAGGTCACGCGACAGGACGCCAACGGCGCGCCGATCGGCACCTGGGGCGTCGGCGACGGCGCGACGTCGACGATGCTGCCCAACATGCGTCACTTCGCTGCCCGGCCCGGCGGTCGCTACGTTTTGCGTTTCCCGGGCAAGCCGAATCCGAAGTGGTTTGCGATGACCGTCGGCAACGCGTTCCGCAGCAGCGACTGGATGCTGATGGCCGTGGCTTTCGACGGCAACACCAGCGCGGCCGGCCACACCGTCTCGGGGTACGAGCATGGCCGCCAGGCGCCGCCGGAGCCGAGCACGACACGTGCGATGCGCGCCGCCGGCAGTCTGGCCGATGTCATTGCCAGCCCGGGCACCCAACTCTGGCAGGACCGCGCCAATCACCTGGTCTGGTTCAAGGTGCAGGGCGGTCTGCCGTACCCGAACGCCGACAAGCTGCCGGCGAACTCTGACGCGGCCGTCTACCGTCCGATCAGCGTCGTGCTCAAGGCGCAGGAGAGCGCCTCGTGAAGGCCGTCGGATGGGCTTGCGCGCTGTTGCTGCTGACGTCGGCCTGCGGGGCCGACAAACCCGCTGCGGGCGGCAGCCCCGAGCAGGTCGGCGCCATCTACAACGGTTGCGTCACGGCGATGCTGCGCAGCGCCTGTCTGGCCATGAATGACAAGAGCGAATTGCCGGTGTCGGAGGTGGTGCTGATCGCCGGCGTCGGCCGCGTCGATGCCAAGTCCTACCGCGCGCTGCGCGAAGCGGGCGAGGGCATGTGCGCGCAAGTGCAAAGCTCATGCGGCGCGGCGTGGGAAGGCGCACCGTGCCGCACCGCGCGCGCGCTGTGGGGCGGCGACGCTCACAAACCGCGGTAAATGGCTCGCCCCCGAAGCGGCTGCGCCGCTCCCCCTCAAGGGGGCACCGCCAGCGGCCTGGCAAAGCCAGTTCCGCGGCGGTTGCTGGGTTGTTCACCGGTAACGCGTCCAATCGAGAAATGCTGGACGTGAGCTGAGCAGGGCACGCGGTAGATTCGCCGCTCGCACC
>JANOEG010000630.1:0-9379 GCA_031413095.1 Burkholderiales bacterium
CGGTGGTCGCGCTCGGGGACGCGTGGCGCGAACTCGAAGGGGCTTGCCTGCTGGAGGGCCAAGCCTTTGCGCATGACCTGGCGCGCGAAGCGGTTCAGCAGCTGATGCCGCAGCCCATTGCCGTGGCGCTGCACCGGCAGGTGGCAGCGCTGGGCGAGGCCTTCGCGATGCCGCCGTCGCGGCAGGCCGAGCATTGGCTGGCTGCGGGCGACGAGGCGCGCGCCGCGGGCGCACTCCTGGCCGCTGCGGCAGAGGCTGCACTCCTGGCCCGCCGACGCGAGCAGGCGCAGTGGCTGGACCGGGCGCTGGCCTGCCTCGAGGGTGGGGGGGACAGGCAACAGCAGTTCGAGGCGCTGCTGCAGCGTGTGCGGGTCGCGCGCTTCGTCAGTCCCTACGACGAGGAGTTGCGCTTCGCGCGCGCCCTCGTGGCTGCAGCGCGTGGCGAGGCCCAGCGTTCCGAGGCGCTGGCGGCGCTGTCGAGCGTGCTGACCGCGGGCAGCCATCTTGCCGAGGCCGAGCGCCCGGCCCAAGAGGCGCTGGCCATCGCGGACCGGATCGGTGACGCTGGTCTGCGACGTCGCGCCGCGATGGCACTGGCGAACGTGCTGGTCGCCAGCAATCGCGAGGACGAAGGCATCGCGCTGTGCGTCGCGCAACTGCCGGCAGCGCAGCAAGCGGGCGATGCCGCAACCGGCGAGTTGCTGGTCGACCTCGGACACCATTTGGCGCGCGCCGGCCGCGTCGGCGAGGCCTTGCCCTTGCTCCGTCGCGCCCGGTCGATTGCCCAGGCTGCCCATGACTGGGGCGTCTTGGCGCAGGTGCTGGGCCTGCTGGGTTATCTGCAGCACATTCGCGCCAACGTCGCGCGCGCGGCCGTGCTCTGCGTTCGGGGCCTGCACTACCAACGCATGACCGGGCCGATGGCGACCTCGCAGCTCAAGGGCCACATCGACGTGCCGCGCCTGTATCGGGAACTCGGACGCTACACGCAGTCGCTCGCCTTGCTCGACGAGCTGCGCAGCGGCCAGGCGAAAGATCGCGAGTACCGCCTGAGCACCCTCGGCGACGCCGACCTGTCCTTCGTCTGGTTGCAGCTCGGCCAGCCGGCGAAGGCGCTGCAGGCGCTGCGCGGCGCAGACCGGCCGCCGCCAGGGGCCTACGCGCCGTCGTGGCTGGTGGCGCGGGCCCGTATCGAGCACTGGGCCGGGCGGCCCGCGCACACGCTGCTGCGCGACTGCTTCGAGCAGGTCAGCGGCGAGAACCGCGTATTGCGCTGGATCGCCGGGCGCGAACTGGCGATGAGCCTGCCGCCTGAGGAAGGCGCGGCGCTGGCCGAGCGGCTGGTGGCCGAGTGCAGCCAGGTCGACAGCCCGCTCGCGCTGTGGCCCCTGCACGTGGCGTGGTGCGATCGGCTGCTGGCGGCGGGCGACGTCCACGGCGCGGCTGCCACGGCGCGCCGCGTGCTGGCGGCGATGGGACAGCGCATCATGCCCTCGCTGTACCACCCGCACGCTTGGTGGATCGTGGCCGAAGCCCTGCGTGCGGCGCATGCCGAAGCCGAGGCGCAGCAGGCGCGGGCCTGCGGCCTGCATTGGATCGGGCGCGCGTTGCCCCATGTGCCGGCACCCTACCGCCACAGCTTCCTGCACGTCAACCCGTTCAACCTGCGGCTATTGCAGCACGTCAGCGATGACGTTCGGCAGGGCAGCGACTGGGCCATAACGGCTGCATAACGGCCTGTCGCTACCGTCTTGTCGTCGTGGCCGTGGTGCCACTGGATGCGGGAGGGCGCGGTGATGAGGACGATTCGGCGTGATCGAGTGCAATGGCTGCGGCCGGCGCTGCTGGCTGTAACGGCGATGGCGATCGCCGTCATGGCCGGTTGCGGCGGCGGTGGTGGTGGTGGTGGCGACGACGGCGGTGCGGGAGGCGGAGGCGGTGGTGGTGGTGGCAACACGACCGGCGCTGCCAGCGACTGCTTCAACCCCGTGCTGGCCCAGGTGGGCACGACGTACCGGTGGGATGCGCGCATCGTCGGCGCCGCCACCGGCAGCACCACCTACGATGCCCGCGTGACGCGCACCACCACTTTCGAAGGCACGGCGGGCTTGGCCGAGACCGAGGCCGCGATCACGCAGTCGGTGCAGAGTGGCGGCAACACCTTCACCGGTACGTCCACGCTGCTCGACTACGCCCAGGTCGGCGGCACCACGCTGACGCAGTACGGGCAGGTGACTACCGTGACGGCGCCGCAGGCGTCGACCACGCGCTCGGTGTGGCAGCCGCCGCGCGCCGATACGCGGTTCGCGCTCGCCGTTGGCGCGAGCGTCGATGTGGCCTGGACCACCAACGACACCACCCCGCCGGGCACGGGCGCGGTGCAGACGACGGCGCGCAACAACCGCATCACCTACCGCGGCCAGGAGTCCGTCACCGTGCCGGCGGGCACCTTGCGCGCCTGCCGCTTCGAGATCGTCGAAACGCCCGGCAACAGCGAGCGCATTGAGTGGATGCAGGTCGGCACCGGCGCGCCGCTGAAGACCACGTCGGCGCCAGGCACGGCCAACGAAACCTCGATCGAACTGCTGGGCACGAGTCGGCTCAACGGCAACCCGCTGTAGGGCAGCCTCGTGAACACCGCCCGGAAACTCACGCTGTCTTGCATGCTGACTGGGGTGTGCTCCATTGTTGGCGCGCAAAACCAGGCCGATGTTCAGCGCCAGTATCAAGAGCAGCAACGCCAGCAGCAGGAGCAGCAGCGAGAGCAGCAAAAGCAGCGCGACAAGCAACGCGATCATGATGATCAGCTCCGTGATATCGAACGTGATCGCAACCGTCATGCATCGAGCGATCAGCGGGGCGGGTCATCAGGGTTGTCCGCTGCGGAGCGTGCTGCGGCGGTTGCGGCAGCACTCGCTTTTGCGGCTGCGGTCCAGGCGGGGCGCAACCCCGATCCCGTGGCCCGGCAGCAGCACATTCAGAAGTCCAGGATGGGGTTCATCTACCAACGCTGCGCAGGCCTTCGTTCGAACGAACTGAGAAGCGAGAGCGATCGCGCCGGAGACATGCGGTATCGCGGACAGTTGACCGGTAACCGGGGCCTGGCGGCCGAGGGGCAAGCCATCATGGATGGACTGCACCGCAAGCAGGCTGAGGTCAACGACACCTGCCTGTGCGTGGCGGGCCGGTCTTTGCAGCAGCTCAAGGACGCGGAGTGGGACCAGATGGCTGCGCGTCAAGGCGTTGAACGACCGTGGACTGCGCTCGAGTCCTCGCGTTCGAGCGACGTTTTTGGCCCTTGCGGTGAAAAATCGCCCAGCGACAAAGCGCTGTCGTGGTTCTTTGGAGGTGGCGTTCGCTAGTGCCCGCGCACCAGCGCTGCCATCGCCTCGTTCGCAGCGGCCAGGCCCTGTGCCGTGCCTTCGCGATCGGCGGCGCTGCGGTTCTGGCTGACCTTCCACTTGCCGACGAGCGAAGTCAGTTCGATCTCGATGCCGACGATGGCGCGCAGCATCTGTTGCACGTAGTCGTTGGGCGCATCGGTGACGTGCCAGGGTCTTGTTTGTGTGGCTTCGTGGTGATCGGTCAGGCGGCTGACCAGCGCGTGCAGCCACGGCGCCTCTTCGACGGCATGCAGCACACCACGCGCCTGCGCCATCGTGTAGTTCCACGTCGGCACGACTTTGCCGTGCTCCTTCTTGCTCGCGTACCAGCCGGGCGAGATGTAGGCCTCGGGGCCAGTGAAGACGGCGAGTGCCATCGTGCCCGCGCGCTGCCACAGCGGGTTGGCGCGGGCGACGTGGCCACGCAGCATGCCGTGCTCGCCCTCGTCGGCGACGAATTCGAGCGGGATCAGGTCGGCGCTCGGGCCGTCGGGCGTCGTCGTGATCAGCGTCGCCAACGGGCGCTCGCGCATCAAGCCGATCAACGCCTGCCGGTCGTCCTGCTCGAAGTGCTTCGGCAGGTACATCTCACCAGGCGCCGACGTTCGGCATCGACGTCCACGGCTCGGCCGGCGCCAGCGGCGCACCGATCTGCAGCAGCTCGACAGAGATGTCGTCCGGCGAACGAACGAAGGCCATGCGGCCGTCGCGCGGCGGGCGCGAAATCACCACGCCATGATCCATCAGGCGTTGGCACGTGGCGTAGATGTTGTCCACTCCGTAGGCCAGATGGCCGAAGTTGCGGCCACCGCTGTAGCGCTCAACCTTGCCGTCGGCGTCTGGCCAGTTGTGGGTGAGTTCGATCTGCGCGCTGTTGTCGCCTGGCGCGCAGAGAAAGACGAGCGTGTAGCGGCCGCCTTCGTTGTCGCGCCGCGTGAGCATTTCCATGCCGAGCGCATCGCGGTAGAACCGCAGCGAGGCTTCGATGTCGGTCACGCGGACCATGGTGTGCAGGTAGTTCATGGTGCAAGCATAAAGCGAACCGCGCCGCCTTTCAGCGCACGAGGATGGCTGCACCGATCGCCGCAAACACCACGGCCGCGATACGGTGCACCCACTGCACCGGCACGATCTTGACGACTCGCTCGCCGAGCAGCACGGCGGGCACGTTGGCGATCATCATGCCCAGCGTCGTGCCCGCGGTCACGGCGAGGAGGTCGTTGAAGCGCGCGGCCAGCATGACGGTGGCGATCTGCGTCTTGTCGCCCATCTCGGCGAGGAAGAAGGCGACGGTGGTGATCCAGAAGACGCTGTGGCGGCTGGCGTCCTTGGCCTGCAGATCGTCGTCGGCACGGTCGGGCACGAGCATCCACAGCGCCACGGCAATGAACGACAGGCCCAGACCCCAGCGCATCCACTGCGGATCGATGATCCGCGTCAGCCACGCCCCAAGCGCAGCGGCCGCGGCGTGATTAGCCAGCGTTGCCACCAGGATGCCGGCGATGATCGGCCGCGGTGCGCGGTAACGCGCTGCCAGGATCAATGCCAGCAGTTGCGTCTTGTCGCCGATTTCGCCGAGAGCAACGATGCCGGTGCTGACGGCAAAGGCCTCAACGCTCATGAAGCTTCATGCACGCGCAGCTGTTCCCTTGCGACCGCCTCGACGCGCCGAGGTCACATCGAACGGCGGCTGACAGGTGTCACCTTGGCCACGACCACCGGTGCGCAGTGAACGAAAGGCTGGCAGTCCGGCTGCAACGGCGCGCGTTTGGCGTGGCGCCGGGCGGAGCGCATTGCTGCCCTGGCGGTTGCAGCCGCCTTGGCGGGCGACCCGAGCCGAGTGGGCTTGGGCGCTGCGAGCGGCACCGATGCCTTGCGCACAGCATCCGGCGCTTGCGACTCGAGCACGATGTGCGTGTAGGTAGTGTCGGCCGTGCGCTGGGTTTCCCGGGACCAGTCCGGTGCATTGGCCGGCTGCGCGTGCGCGACCTGCATCGGCCGCACATCGGAGGATCGGCTGTTGGTTTGCAGGTAAGGCAGGGTGATCGCAAGCGGGATCAGCAAGGCAAAAAACCGTACGGCCATGACCACCTCCTTGGGCAGTGGACGCACTGCCAAGCGCTTGAACTCGCTGCAAGCAGCTTACTGCCTTACTGCATCACCACCGTGTAGAGCTTCGCCACTTCTGCCGTGCCATCGCTGCCACCGATCTGGCGCAGCGCCTGCAGGCCCTTGGCCTTGGTCTTCGGGTTGGCGGCCATCGCCAACGCGAGGCGCAGCTTGGCTTCGTCGGGCCGCTTGAGGCCGCCCTTGGCAATGCCTTTTTCGATCAGTTCGATGGCCTTGTCTTGTTGACCCATCGACGCATAGACGGTGCCGACCTTGACCAGTTCGTTGCCTTCCTTGAGCGCGCTCGCTTCTTCGACGTTCTTGGCCAGACCGGCGGCGCTCTCGGCTTGCGACTTCAGCACCAGATCCTTCAAGCGCTGGTGGCGTGGCGCCTGGTCGCCGGTGCCGAGCACGTTGGCGGCGTAGCCCTTGTCGACGATCGCCTTGGCCTCGACCGGCAGCCCGGCCTGCAGGGCGAGCTGAGCCAGTTCCATGTACTCGTCGGCCTTGGTCATCAGGCCGTTGGCGAGCTTCAGGCGCTGCACGTCGAGGCCCAGACGGTCGGAGAAGCCGGGCTTGCGCTGGATGCTCGCCAGGTGGGCGCTCCAGTAGTCTTTCTTCGGGTAGTACAGCACCAGCTTTTCCAGCGTGTTCGAGTACACCGCGTTGCTGTTGGTGCGCCGCGCCGCATCGGCCAGGCGCAGCAGATCGTCTTCGCCCGGCTTGCGGCCGTCCTTCTCGGCGCCCGACACTGCGGCCTGCGCGTCCTTCATGATCTGCCCGTAGTCGCCGGAGGAGCCCTGCAGATAGGCCGCGAGTTGGTTGAGCGAGGCGCTGTTGGCGCCGGCGGCGCGGGCCTTGGCGACCCACTCGGACGCCTTGGCGTTGTTCTTCTGCTGTGAGTACGCAAACGCGATCTGCTCGGCCATCTGCGCCTTCTCGCCGCCGCTGCCGCGCTCGTACACCGACTCGAAGGCGGCGATCGTCGTCGCCGTGTCGCCGACACGCTGCGCGGCCGCGCCCTTCATGCGGTCGATCACCAGTTGCTCGCTCGCGGTCTTGCCGCCCACCGCGTCGGCTTCACGCGCCTTGGCCAGCGCCTCCTTGGCCTTGCCGGCCTTGAGGGCATCGCTGGCTGCCTGCAACGGCCTGGCAACTTCGGGACGAATGCCCTGTTGCGCGTGCGTGGCAGTCAGAACGCCGGCGGCGAGGAGGGCGGTGGTGAGGACACGAAGCGATTTCATCTGGTGCGACTCTCGAAGAAATGAAACGGGGACCGTTCCAGTGCTGGTAACGATCCCCGAGGAGGTTCTGCCGACAAACAGCCGGGCTAGTTCATGAACTGCTCGTTGCCGACCATGCCGATCTTGCTCACGCCCTGACGCTGCGCGCTGGCCATGATCGCCGCGACATGTTTGTAGGTGACGAGCTTGTTCGGGCGCAGGTGCACCTCGGGCTGGTCGGCCACGGCCAGGCGACCCCACTCGGCGAGTTGGGCGTCGAGTTCGGGCTTGGTCATCAACACGCCGTTCAATCCGATCGTGCCGTCGAAGTCGACATCGATGCGCTTGATGTCGGGCTCCTTCTGCGGTTGCACGTTGCTCGGCGTCGGCATGTTGAGCTTGACCGCGTGCGTCTGGATCGGGATGGTGATGATGAAGAGAATCAGCAGCACCAACATCACGTCGATCATCGGCGTCATGTTGACTTCGACCATCGGTTCGTCGTCGCCGCCGGGGGCGCCTACTTGCATCGACATCTTGCTACCTCGTGACGCCGCCAGCCGGCGGTTCGGTGATGAAGCCGACCTTCAGGATGCCGGCGCGCTGGCAGGCCACGATGACGCGGCCGATCGATTCGTAGCGCACTTCCGAGTCACCGCGGATGTGCACCTCAGGTTGCGGATCCTTGACGGCTTCGGCTTTCAGGCGCGCCACCAGCGCCTCGGTGTCCGAAAGCCGCTCCATGCCCCAGTGCACGTCGCCGTCGCGGTTGACCTGGATGACGATGTTCTCGGGCTTGGTCTGCGTCGGCAGATTGCGCTCCTTGGGCAACTCCATCTTGATCGACTGCGTCACCACGGGCACCGTGATGAGGAAGATGATCAGCAGCACCAGCATCACGTCCACCAGCGGCGTGGTGTTGATGGTGGAGTTCATCTGCTCTTCGCCGTCGCCGTCGTCGGCGGTGCCTACGTTCATGCCCATGGCAATGTCCTTGCGTGAAGCGGTCTCAGCGGCCTATCGCTTGCCAGCCAGGAGCACGTTCTGCAGATCGGCCGAGAACGCGCGCACGCGCTCCATCGCGCCCTTGTTGCGACGGATCAGCCAGTTGTAGCCCATCACCGCCGGCACCGCGACCGCCAGGCCAATGGCCGTCATGATCAGCGCTTCGCCGACCGGGCCGGCCACCTTGTCGATCGAGGCCTGGCCCGAGATGCCGATGGCGGTGAGCGCGTGGTAGATGCCCCAGACCGTGCCGAACAGGCCGACGAAAGGCGCGGTGGAACCAACGGTGGCTAGGAAGGCCAGACCATCCTGCAGGCGGTTCTGGATGTTCTCCGTGGCCCGGCCGATGCTCATGCCGATCCAGGTGTGCTTGTCGATCGTGTCGGTCATGCCGCCCGAGTGGTGGTCGCTGGCCTTCATGCCGGTCTCGGCGATGAAGCGGAAGGCGCTGCCTTCTTCCAGCGCGTCGGCGCCTTTGCGGATCGAGCCGGCGTTCCAGAACGATTCGCCTGCGGCCTTGGCGCTGCGCATCAGCTTGCTTTGCTCGAACAGCTTGGTGAAGATGATGTACCAGCTGCCCATCGACATGATCACCATGATGAAGAACGTCGTCTTCGTGACCATATCGCCGTCGCGCCACATGGCTTCGAGGCCGTACGGGTTGCTGACGCTTTCCTTGGCCACGGCGGGCGCCGCGGCCGGTGCCGCCGGCGTTGCAGCGGCCGGTGCGGCGGCCGGTTCGGACGCCGCTTGCGCCAGCGCTGCGGTTGGCAGGCTCGAGGCGAGCGTGGCCACGACAAACAGCGCAGCAACAACGGGCGCACGAACGAGTTGGATCAAAGACATGGTTCCTCCGGGAAACGAAGCGGTAGAACGGTTAAACAGGCGCAGGGTTTCGTCGCCCGTCAGTTGTAGTTCCAGACGTAGGTGAACGAAAACTTGGCTGGAACTGGGTTGCCTGCTGCATCGCGGCCAGGCTTGAAACTGCAACCGGCATTCACCTTCGAAACGACGAGCCGGTCGATTGCGCGCGCCTCCCGCGAAGCGCCGGCTGACTTGGTGACCTCCGCAGATTGCAGCTTGCCGTCCGCGCCAACTGTGAATGTCACTGAGGTCTCGCCCTTGAACGGCTCGGTTTTGAAGATCCGCTGCAAGTCTTCTTCGTTAGGGGCGCACGCCTTGATATCAGCGAAGCCCGGAGCGGTAGCAACCGGCGCCACGGCAGGCGCTGGTGGCGCTGCGGGTGCAGGCGCCGGCGCAATCGTCACCGGCGTCGGTGGCGGTGGGGTTGTGGTCTGCACCGTGATCGCCGGCGCCGGTGTCGGCGGCGGCGCCACCGTCACTTCAGGCGGCGGCACGAAACTCGGCGGCGGCGGGGCCAGCTTGGGCGGCGGCGGCGGCAGGTTCTCCGGCGGCGGCGGCGGCGGCCTCACCTCTTCGATGATCTTCGTTTCGATCGGGTTCTTGATGACCTCGACCACCTTGCGCGCCAAGCCGCTGACCAGCGCCCAGCCGAGAAGGAGGTGCATCAGGACCACGATCCCGATGCCGACAACATGTTTGCCGGGTTTGCGCTGTTGATCAGCGTAGTCGTACGTCGCCAAAACCGAACCTCCAGACACCCAGGGTGGGGGTGCTGCCGCTTGCTCTCGAATTTGT
>JANOEG010000631.1:0-2657 GCA_031413095.1 Burkholderiales bacterium
TCGCTGACCGTGCGCCGCGTCACGCAGCGTCTGCTCGCCCGCGAGGGTTACCGCGTGACGACGGCCAAGGACGGCCTCGATGCGCTGGAAAAGCTGGCTGAAGAAACGCCGGTTGTGCTGCTGTCGGACATCGAGATGCCACGCATGGACGGCTTTGACCTGGCGCGCAACGTCAGGGCTGATGCCCGCTGGGCTGGCCTGCCGATCATCATGATCACCTCGCGCATCGCCCAGAAGCACCGCGAGCATGCGATGCAACTCGGCGTCAATCACTACCTGGGCAAGCCGTACTCTGAAGATGACTTGCTCGGCTTGGTCGCGCAGTACGCCGGCCAGGTGGCTGTCATGAGCTGACGCAGAGCCACCGCCTTTTCTTCCCAACCACGGGCCGCTGATGCGGCCCGTGGTCATTGGCGCCAACCGTGGCAGCAGGCCTTTACGTTCATTTTCAAGCAAGCGCTTGATTTGACGGATAGGATCGCGCTCTTCGATGAATACGCTGCCTGCCGACAAAGCCCCGACGGATCTCGCCGCAGACCGTGGTGAGCGTGCACGCACTCGCTTGCTGGCAGAGGCCAGCCGGATTTTCTCAGAGAAGGGTTATGCCAAAGCATCGACCCGCGAGATCTGTGTCGCAGCGGGGCTGAACCCGGCGGCGATCCACTACCACTTTGGCGACAAGGACGGCCTGTACCGCGCGGTGCTGCTCGGCCCGATCCATGAGGTCGCGGCGCAAATCGCCGGATTCGACGATCCGAAGCTGACTCTGACGCAGTCGCTGCAGCACCTGTTGCGAGGCTTCATCGGCGACGACAGCCCTGCCATGGCGAGCGAGTCGGCGCGAGTCGCCGATGACGGCGTGCGCCTGTACCTGCGCGAGATGATCGAGCCGACCCCCGTTTTCGCCGCCGCTGCGGCGCAGCACATCGGCCCCGTTCACGACTCCATCGCGCGCCTGCTCGCGCGCCACATCGGTGTGCCGGAACCGGACGAGGACGTGCACCGCCTGGCCTTCGGCTTGATTGCCATGGCGCACGACTACTGCATGTCGCGAGAGTTCATGCGGGCCCTGGCGCCGCGCCTGCTCGAGGGAGCGGATGCGCTGCAGCGAGCGCATGAGCGCTTGGTCGATTGGGGCGTGGCGCTGGTGGCGCATGAGCGGCGAAGGCGCGGCTCGGAGAACGAATGAACCACACGACAAGAAGACGATGGCTGCTCCTGCTCACACGGCTGCTCGCGCCGGTGCTGCTCGCCGCCTGCGCGACCCCGCGACTGCCGAGCACGCCGACCGAAACCGCGCCAGAGCGTTGGCAAGCGACCTTGCCGCACGGCGGTGACAGCGCCGCGCTCGCCGATTGGTGGCAGCGCTTCGACGACCCGCTGGTGGCTGAGCTGGTGCGTGAGTCACAGCAAAACAACCCGACATTGGCCCAAGCGCTGGCGCGGCTGGCCGAAGCGCGGGCCGGTGTGCGACGCAGCGATGCGCAGCGCTGGCCGGCCGTGAACGCAGTGGCCCAGTCGCAGCGCGGCGGCTCGGCATCGAGCAACTTCGCAGCGTCGACGCAAAGCTCGCTCGGCGTCGACGCGCTATGGGAAGTCGATCTGTTCGGCGCCACGCGCGCAGAGATCGCCGCGGCGCAGGCGCGCAGCGAGCAGGCTGCGCTCGGTTGGCATGTGGCGCGGGTCAGCCTCGCCGCCGACGTGGCCAGCACGTACGTCGGCCTGCGGGCCTGCGAGGCACAACAGCAGGTGTTCGATCAGGACGCTACATCGCAGAACCAGACGGCCGAGCTGACGCGCGAGAAGGTGCGTGTCGGTTTCGAGGCCCCGGCCAACGGCGCGCTGGCCGATGGCGCCGCGGCCGATGCCGGCAACCGCGCGATCGCGCAGCGCGCCGAGTGCGACGCGCTGATCAAGGGCCTGGTCGTGTTGACCGGTCAGCGCGAGCCGGCATTGCGCGCGCGCCTGCAGGCCGGCGCCGCCAGGCTGCCGCAACCGGGGGTGTTCGCTGTCGGCACGCTGCCGGCGCAACTCTTGCAGCAGCGCCCCGACATCGCTGCGGCCGAGCGCGCGCTGGTGGCTGCCGCAGCCGATGTGGGCGTGGCCGCAGCCGCGCGCTATCCGCGGCTGACTTTCAGCGGCAACCTGGGCACATCGATGCTGCGCGTCGGTGGCAGCCGCACCGACGGCACGGCCTGGGGCTTCGGCCCGTCGCTCGTGCTGCCGATCTTCGACGGCGGCGCGCGCCGGGCTAACGAAGACGCGGCACGGGCGCGCTATGACGACGCCAAAGCTGCGCTCGACGGGCAGCTGCGCCGCGCGGTGAGTGATGTCGAAGAAGCGCTGCTGCGGCTCGACGCGGCGACGCGCCGCGAAGGCCAGGCGTTGCGCGCCGCGCAAGGCTTTCGCGACTTTTTCGCTGCGGCCGAACAGCGTTGGCGCATCGGCGCCGGCAGCCTGATCGATCGCGAAGACGCCCGCCGCACCGCGCTGTCCGCACAAAACGCCCTGATCAACGTGCAGCGCGAGCGCGTCGCGGCGTGGATCACGCTCTACCGCAGCCTTGGCGGCGGTTGGAACCCCACCGACGCAACACCGCAATGAAGACCATGAAGAACAACACCTTGCTCATCGGTGCCGCGGTGGTCGCGGCGGCG
>JANOEG010000632.1:0-7187 GCA_031413095.1 Burkholderiales bacterium
TTCGTGCCGCCGTTGTTCGGCTTGCCGATTTCGAGGTACGCACCGCCGCCGTTGTTGATGATCCACGGCACCGCGGCGAAGGTCTCTGTGTTGTTGATCGTCGTCGGCTTGCCGTAGAGGCCGAAGCTCGCCGGGAACGGCGGCTTGAAGCGCGGTTGGCCCTTCTTGCCTTCGAGCGATTCGAGCAGCGCCGTTTCTTCGCCGCAGATGTAGGCGCCGAAGCCGTGGAAGGCATGCAGCTGGAAATTGAACTCGCTGCCCGCGATCCTGTCGCCGAGGTAGCCGGCGCGGCGCGCTTCTTCGAGCGCCTCTTCGAAGCGCTGATAGACCTCGAAGATTTCGCCGTGGATGTAGTTGTAGCCGACCTTCACGCCCATCGCGTAGGCGGCGATCGCCATGCCTTCGATGACCATGTGCGGGTTGAAGGCCAGCAGGTCGCGGTCCTTGCAGGTGCCGGGTTCGCCCTCGTCGGAGTTGCAGACGAGGTACTTCGCGCCGGGGAAGGCGCGCGGCATGAAGCTCCACTTCAGGCCCGTCGGGAAACCGGCACCGCCGCGGCCGCGCAGGGCGCTGGTCTTCAACTCGGCGATCACCTGGTCGGGCGTCATGCCCGGCGGCAGCGTCTTGCCTTCGGCATCGGTCTTAGGCGCCGCACCGTCCTTGCCGAGAATCTTCTTCAGCGCTGTATAGCCGCCGCGCTTCTCGTAGTCGGCGAGGCGCCAGTTCGTGCCGTCGAGGCCGGCGTAGATTTGCGCGCCGAGGTGCCGGCCGTGAAAACAGGTCTCGCGGCCGGTGGCCTTGAATCGCGAAAGATCAACAGCGGTCTTCATTTCGCGTGAGCCTTCAAGGTATCGACCAGATCATCAAGCCGCTTCTCGTCCATGAAACTCAGCATCTCGCGGTCGTTGACCAGCATCACCGGCGCGTCGGCGCAGGCGCCGAGACATTCGCTCGGCTGGACGGTGAACACGCCGTCGGCCGTGGTGCCATAGGGCTCGACGCCGAGCTTGCTGCACAAGTGGCCGAGCGCACTCTCGCCGTTGCGCAGCGCGCACGGCAGGTTGGTGCAGACGTTGAGCTTGAACTGCCCGACCGGCTCTTGGTTGTACATGTTGTAGAAGGTCGTCACCTCGTGCACCGCAATCGGCGGCATGCCGAGGTGCGCGGCGATCGCGGCCTCGGCATCCTGCGAAACATAGCCCTGCTCGTGCTGCACGATGGCCAAGCAGGCCATGACGGCCGACTGCTTTTGATCGGCTGGGTATTTCGCGACTTCGCGGTCGAAGCGGGCCTTGGTGCCTTCCGACAAGTGCATCACCGGTCGATCTCCCCGAACACGATGTCCATCGTGCCGATGATCGCCACCGCGTCGGCGATCATGTGGCCACGCGCCATTTCGTCGAGCGCTGCCAAATGTGAGAAACCGGGCGGACGAATCTTCAAGCGGTACGGCTTGTTCGCGCCATCGCTCGACAGGTAGATGCCGAACTCGCCCTTCGGGTGCTCGACGGCGGCATAGGCCTCGCCCTCGGGCACGTGAAAGCCTTCGGTGAAGAGCTTGAAGTGGTGGATCAGCTCTTCCATGCTGCTCTTCATATCCACGCGCGACGGCGGCGCCACCTTGTGGTTGCTCGTGATCACCGGGCCTGGGTTGGCGCGCAGCCAGGCGATGCACTGCTTGACGATGCGGTTGGCCTGACGCATCTCTTCAATGCGCACCAGGTAGCGGTCGTACGTGTCGCCGTTGACGCCGACCGGCACGTCGAAATCCATGTGCTCGTAGACGTCGTACGGCTGCTTCTTGCGCAGGTCCCATTCGATGCCCGAGCCGCGCAGCATCGGGCCGGTGAAGCCGAGGTTGAGCGCACGCTCGGGCGTAACGACGCCGATGCCGACCGTGCGCTG
The DNA here is from genome assembly GCA_031413095.1 of Burkholderiales bacterium. Classification (GTDB taxonomy): domain Bacteria; phylum Pseudomonadota; class Gammaproteobacteria; order Burkholderiales; family Burkholderiaceae_C; genus CADEEN01. The sequence continues at coordinate 1,906 of JANOEG010000632.1, forward strand.
CTTCCAGATGCGGTTGTCGGTGAGCAGGGTTTCGTACTCGTCGACGTTGGCTGGAAACCGGCCGCTGAAGTCTTCGATGAAATCGAGCACCCCGCCCTGACGGTTCTGATTCAGCGCGTTGATCGCCTTCTGGTTCTTGATGCGCGACACCTTGTACTGCGGCATCTGGGCCGGCAGATCGCGGTACACGCCACCGGGGCGGAAATAGGCCGCATGCATGCGCGCGCCGCTCACCGCTTCGTACATGTCGAAGATGTCTTCGCGCTCGCGGAAGCAGTAGATGAGGATGTTCATCGCCCCGCAGTCGATGCCGTGCGCGCCGAGCCAGAGCAGGTGATTGAGGATGCGCGTCAGCTCCGCGAACATGACGCGGATGTATTGCGCACGCTCGGGAACGTCAACGCCGAGCAGGCGCTCGATCGCCAGGCAGTAGGCATGCTCGTTGGCCATCATCGACACGTAGTCGAGGCGGTCCATGTACGGCAGGTTCTGGATGAAGGTCTTGCTCTCGGCCAGCTTCTCGGTGGCGCGGTGCAAGAGGCCGATGTGCGGGTCGGCACGCTGGATGACTTCGCCGTCGAGTTCGAGCACCAGCCGCAGCACGCCATGCGCAGCCGGGTGCTGCGGGCCGAAGTTCAGCGTGTAGTTCTTGATTTCGGCCATCAGTGCAAGCCGCCGTAGTTGTCATCGCGCACGATGCGCGGCACGATCTCGCGCGGCTCGATCGTCACCGGCTGGTAGATCACGCGCTTCTGCTCGGCGTCGTAGCGCATCTCGACATGGCCCGTGGTCGGGAAGTCCTTGCGCATCGGGTGTCCGATGAAGCCGTAATCGGTGAGGATGCGCCGCAAGTCGGCGTGCCCTTCGAAGAGGATGCCGTAGAGATCGAACGCCTCGCGCTCAAACCAGTTCGCGCTGCCCCAGACGTCGTTGACCGAGGCCACGAGCGGCAGATCGTCGTCGGGGCAGAAAACTTTGAGCCGGGCGCGCCAGTTCTTCGAAACCGACAGCAGGTGCGAGACGACGACGTAGCGCGGGCCTTCCCACGGCTGGTCTTTCCAGCTCGACATGTCCATGCCGCACAGGTCGATCAACTGCTCGAAGGCCAACGTATTGTCATCGCGGAGTTGCAGCGCCACGGCGAGGTAGTCGGCCGCCTTGACGTGAACGGTGATTTCGCCACGATCACGCACGAGCTTGCGGATCTTCGGGCCGAGCGCCGCTTCGAGCGCCGCCTGAAGCTGATCCAGTTTCAAAGTCATCGGGCGATCGTGTTCTCGCGGCGAATCTTCGCCTGCAGTTGCAGCACGCCATACAGCAGCGCTTCGGCCGTCGGCGGACAGCCGGGCACGTACACATCCACCGGCACGATGCGGTCGCAGCCGCGCACGACCGAGTAGCTGTAGTGGTAGTAGCCGCCGCCGTTGGCGCACGAGCCCATGCTGATCACCCAGCGCGGCTCGGCCATCTGGTCATAGACCTTGCGCAAGGCCGGCGCCATCTTGTTGCACAGCGTGCCGGCCACGATCATCAAGTCGCTCTGGCGGGGGCTCGGCCGAAACAGCATGCCGAAGCGGTCGATGTCGTAGCGCGCGGCGCCGGCGTGCATCATTTCGACAGCGCAGCAGGCCAGACCGAAAGTCATGGGCCAGAGCGAGCCGGTCTTCGACCAGTTGACGACGGCATCAACAGTCGTTGTGACCACGCCTTCTTTGAGAATGCCTTCAATTCCCATACGTCATTCCCAATCGAGGGCGCCCTTCTTCCACTCGTAGACGAAGCCGACAACGAGGATTCCGAGGAAAACCATCATCGCCCAGAAACCGGTCGGCCCGATCTCCTTGAGCGACACCGCCCAGGGGAAGAGGAACGCGATCTCGAGGTCGAAGAGGATGAAGAGGATCGCCACCAGGTAGTAGCGAACGTCGAATTTCATGCGTGCGTCTTCGAAGGCCTCGAAGCCGCATTCGTAGGGGCTGTTCTTTTCAGCGTCGGGCCGGTTAGGGCCGAAGATGAAGCCGATGACTTGCGGCGCGACACCCACCGCCACGCCGACGAGGATGAAGAGAATGACGGGCAGGTACTGTTGGAGATCCATCTCGTCGGCTTCGTCGCTGTTCAGCCTGCCTATGGGCAGGCCATGCTCGAAAAGAACTGCATTCTTGGTGCCGACGGCGAGACTCGAACTCGCACAGCTTTCGCCACTACCCCCTCAAGATAGCGTGTCTACCAATTTCACCACGTCGGCGTCCCTAAGTTCATTCCTGGACTGCTGATCGGATGGCGTGAGGATGGCTCTCCGAACAGCGTTGAATTCTATGCGGAAAGACTAGGGTTTCTGAGGGGCCGACGCAGCGGGTTGCGTTGGCGCAGATGCCGAGGCCGCCGGCGCAGAAGCGGTTGTCGGCGCTGTGGGGATCTGCGCGATGGGCGGCGCCGACGCAGCGCCTGGCGCGCTGGCCGCACCCGCACGCTCGAACACGCTCGTACCTTCCGGCCGCTGCGACGCCAAGCCGGCAGTGCCGAAGTACGCCAGCCCGAGCGTGCAGGCAAAGAACACCGCCGCGCAGAACGAGGTCGAGCGCGACAAGAAGTTGGCGCTGCCGGAGGCGCCGAACAGGCTGCCCGATGCGCCGCTGCCGAAGGACGCTCCCATGTCGGCGCCCTTGCCGTGTTGAACGAGCACCAGACCGATCATCGCGATAGCCGAGATGATCTGCAATGCGAGAACGAGATTCCAGAAGATCTGCATAGGGTTCTTGTCAAAGAAATGTCATGCCGCGGCACGACAGATGGCAACGAAGTCGGCCGCCTTCAACGAAGCGCCGCCGACGAGGCCGCCGTCGATGTCGGGTTGCGAAAAAAGCGTGGCGGCGTTGTCGGGCTTGACGCTGCCGCCGTAGAGGATCTTCATTTCCGCCGCACGCGGTGTTGCGGCTGCGAGTTGTGCGCGCAGAAGCGCATGCACCGCTTGCGCCTCTTCGGGTGTAGCCGTCTTGCCAGTACCGATCGCCCACACCGGCTCGTAGGCCACGACCATCTCGCCGGCGCAATGCGCAAGGGTGTGAATCACGGCCGAGAGCTGGCGCTTGACGACGGCTTCGGTTTGATTGGATTCACGCTGAGCCAGCGTTTCACCGACGCAGACGATCGGCGTGATGCCCCGTGCGAGTGCGGCTTTGGCCTTGTCGGCGACGAGCTGATCGCTCTCGGCGTGGTACTGCCGGCGCTCGCTGTGGCCGACGATGGCGTAGCGGCAGCCGAACTCGTGCAACATCGCGGCAGATACCTCACCGGTGTACGCACCTTGCTCGTGCGCCGAACAATCCTGAGCGCCCCACTGGATGTCAGTGCCCGCGAGCGCGACCGCCGTCTCGGAGAGATAAGGGAACGGCACGCAGACCGCAACCTCGGCGCCGAACGGCCGTGCGCCCGCGATGCCAGCGAGCAGCTCCGCGTTGGCTGCATGGCTGCCGTACATCTTCCAGTTGCCTGCGATGAGTTTTTTTCTCATGACTGCCAATCCAAGACGATCTTGCCGACATGCGTGCTCGACTCCATCAACGCATGCGCCTCGGCGGCACGCGCTGCGGGGAACACCTGGTGGATCACCGGCTTGATGCGGCCGGCTTCGAGCAATGGCCAGACCTGTTCACGCAACGCGCGTGCGAGGTGAGCTTTGTATTCGATCGTGCGCGGGCGCAGCGTCGAGCCGGTGATGGACAAGCGCTTGCGCAGCACCGCGCCGGTATCGACCTCGCTCTTGGTGCCACCCTGCACGGCGATGATCGCCAACCGGCCGTCGTTGGCCAGGCACTGCACTTCACGCGCCACGTAATCACCGGCCACCATGTCGAGCACGACATCGACGCCGCGGTTGTCCGCGATGCGCGCCACCTCGGCCACAAAATCCTGCGTCTTGTAGTTCACGGCATGGTCGGCGCCGAGCGCGATGCACGCAGCGCACTTGTCGTCGCTGCCCGCCGTGACGATGACCTTCGCACCGAGCGCCTTGGCGAGCTGGATCGCCGTGACGCCGATACCGCTCGAACCGCCCTGCACCAGCAGCCACTCGCCGACCTTCAGGCCAGCGATGTGAAAGACGTTCTGCCAGACGGTGAAAAAGGTTTCGGGCAGGCTCGCCGCTTCAATGTCGGACAGGCCACGCGGCACCGGCAGCGTCTGCGCCGTCGGCGCCACACACAGCTCCGCATACCCGCCGCCGGCAACGAGCGCGCAAACGCGGTCACCGGCCTTGAACGCGCCATCACCGCTGACGATCGTGCCGGCGACTTCGAGCCCCGGCAAATCCGACACGCCTGGCGGCATCGGGTACAGCCCCTTGCGTTGCAGCACGTCCGGCCGGTTGACGCCCGACGCGGCCACGCGGATCAGCACCTCGCCCGGCCCGGCAACCGGGTCGGGTCGGGTCGTCTGCTGCAGCACCTCGGGGGCGCCGAAGCGGCTGATCTCGATGGCGCGCATCGCGGCTTCGGCGCTTACTCGGGTTGACGCTGCGTGTCGTCGCCCGTGGTCGCGGCTGCCGGCTCGCCGCCCTGCTCCGCACGCGGCGGGCGATCACCTCGGTTGTCACGGCGCGGACCGCGGTCACGATCGCCACCCCGGCCACCGCGATCGCGGTCACCAAAATCGCGGCGCGGACGCTCTTCCTCGACATAACCTTCCGGCCTGTCGAGCAGCGCCTTCAGCGACAGCTTGATGCGGCCCTTCTCGTCGGTCTCCAGCACCTTGACCTTGACGATCTGGCCTTCTTTCAGGTAGTCCTCGACACGCTCAACGCGTTCGTGTGCGATCTGGCTGATGTGCAGCAGGCCGTCCTTGCCCGGCAGGATCTGCACGAGCGCGCCAAAGTCGAGGATCTTCGTGATCGGGCCTTCGTAGATCTGGCCCGGCACGGCTTCGGCGGTGATGTCTTCAATGCGCTTCTTGGCAAACGCGGCCTTGTCGTTGTCGGTGCTCGCAATCGTGATCGTGCCGTCTTCGCCGATGTCGATCGTGCAGCCGGTTTCTTCGGTCAACGCGCGGATCACCGAGCCGCCCTTGCCGATGACGTCGCGGATCTTCTCCGGGTTGATCTTCATCGTGTACAGGCGCGGCGCGAACACGCTGACTTCGGTCTTCGCACCGCCGACGGCCTCCTGCATCTTGCCCAGGATGTGCAAACGCGCTTCCTTGGCCTGATCCAGAGCGACCTTCATGATCTCTTTGGTGATGCCCTGGATCTTGATGTCCATCTGCAGCGCGGTCACGCCGCCTGTCGT
>JANOEG010000633.1:0-3129 GCA_031413095.1 Burkholderiales bacterium
GTCAGGTGTTGATGAGCCTGGACACACGTGACCTGGCGCTCGAGCGCGACAAGTGGGCGGCCGAGACGGCGCAGCTCGACAAGCAGTATCGCGAGGCGCTGTCCAAGGACGAGGCGGCACCGATCATGATCGCGCGCGCCAAACTCGAACAAGCGCAGAGCCAGCACGAACTCGCAGTGCAGCAGCTGGACCGCTCGACGCTGCGTGCACCGATGGACGGCATCGTGCTCAGCGGCGATTTCACGCAAGCCATTGGCATGCCGCTCAAGCGCGGTCAGGAGCTGATGACGATCGCCGCCGACAAGGGTTGGCGCATCGTCGCCGAGGTCGAAGAACAGGAAATTGCTCCGCTGCGTGCCGGCCAGAACGCAGAGGTGCTGTTTGCGGCCGTGGCCGGCGCCGCACCGTTGAGTTTTGCCGTGGCGCGGATCGCGCCGGTGGCCACACAGGCCGACGGCCGCAACGTCTTCGAAGTCGAGGGCGCGCCACAGGCCGAAGGCGCCGCGCTGCGCCCAGGCATGCGCGGCGTGGCTCGCATCGACGTGGGCGAAAGCACGCTCGGCGCCATCTGGTTCGAGCGCGCGCAGCACGCCTGGCGTCGGCTGTCCTGGCAGCTCTTCGGTTGACCGTCGATGAGCGCCGGGCCGCTCCCAAGCGAATACGCATCCCAAGGGCTGCGAAGCGGCCCCTGCGGGTCCGAGGGGATCGTCCGCGGTACGCCGCGGTCGAGGGGCTGACATGAGCAATGCGTCGTTGCTCTCACCGCACTGGTACCGCGTTGCGTACCTGAAGCCGCGCTTGCGCACGGGGGTGCGCATTTCGCGCCAGCAGGTGCGCGGCCAGACCTGGTACGTGCTGACCGACCCGGTGTCGGGCCGGCATCACCGCTTCAACGGCCTGGCCTATGCCCTGATCGCGGGCTGCGATGGCGAGCTGACGATCGACGATCTCTGGGCGCAACGTGTGGACGCCGAGGGCGACGACGCACCGACGCAGGCGCAGGCGATCGAAGTCTTTGCGCAGGCCTTCGGCGCCAACCTGCTCGGCGGTGATGTGGCGCCAGATGCCGGCGGCGTGATGAAGGCGCAAGGCAAGCGCCAGGCGCAACGCCGGCGGGCGGCGCTGAACCCTCTGGCCTTCAAGCTTCCGTTGTGGGATCCGGACCGCTTTCTCGAAAGCCGCGTGCATCTCGTCGCCTGGTGTTTCGGCGCTGCCGCGCGCTGGATCGTTCTCGCGCTGCTGGCCATCGGCGCATTGCTGTTGGCCGCGAATTTCAGCGAGTTTTCGCGCGCTACGGCCGCGCAGCTCAGCCACGGCCGCATGCTGATCTTGTTGTGGATCGCCTATCCGATCGTCAAGGCGCTGCACGAGCTGGCGCATGCCTTCGCCGTCAAGGCCTACGGCGGCGAGGTCCACGAGCTGGGCGTGACGATGCTGATGCTGACGCCGGTGCCGTATGTCGATGCGTCGGCTGCGATCGCCTTCGAGGACAAGCGCCAGCGCATTGCCGTTGGCGCGGCCGGCATCGTCGCCGAACTGCTGCTGGCCACGATGGCCCTGGCGCTGTGGCTGCTGCTCGAGCCTGGGCTGGTCCGTGACGCGGCCTTTGCGGTGGCCTTCATCGGTGGCGTGTCGACCTTGGCCATCAACGGCAACCCGCTGCTGCGCTTCGACGGCTACCACGTGCTCTGCGATGCGATGGAGCTGCCCAATCTGGCGCAGCGCAGCCAGCGCGTCTGGCAAGCGCTGGCCAAGCGCGTAGCGCTGGGCCGCACGCCTGACGCCGCGGAAAACGCGCGCGGCAGCGAACGCGCCTGGCTCATCGCCTACGCACCGGCGTCATGGCTGTACCGCGGCCTGCTGACACTCGTGCTTGCGCTGGCGGTGGCCGACTGGAACGCGTGGCTCGGCCTGGCGCTGCTCGGGCTGTCGGCCTGGTGGATGCTCGCCGGCCCCCTGGTGGCTGCCCTGCGCTGGCTGTTGGCCTCGGCCGAGGTCTATGGGCGCCGTCTGCGCGCGGTCGCACTGGGATCGTCGGCGCTCGCGGTGTGCATGCTGTTGGCGTTCGCGTTGCCGCTGCCGCACCGCACGCTGGCGCCTGCCGTGGTCTGGCTGCCCGACGAAGCGCTGGTGCGTCCGCAAGCCGACGGCTTCATCGAGCAGGTGCTGGTGAGCGACGGCCAGACCGTGCAAGTGGGCACGCCGCTGCTGCGCCTGGCCAACGAGCCGTTGCGGCTGTCTTTGCAGCGCGTACAGGCCGAGCTGCAGCAACAGCAAGTCGAACATTTCGCTGCGGTCGACAGCGACGCGCTGCGCGCCGGCATGGCGGCCGATCGCATGGCCGCGCTGGCGGCCGAGCGCGACCGTCTGGCCGATCGTGTTGCCGCGCTGGACGTTCGTGCCGCGATCAGCGGCCGGGTGGCCATCGACGCGCGCCGTCTGATCGTCGGCCAGCATGTGCAGCAAGGACAGATCGCCGCCCATGTGCTGCCACCCGGTGCGCCCTTGGTGCGTGCCGTCGTGGCCAACGAAGACATGGCGCAAGTGCGTGCTCAGCCGGGGCAGATCGAAGTGGCGCTGGCGCACGACAACGGCGACGCGGTGAGTGCAACGTGGCTGCGCAGTGTGCCGCGCGCGTCGACCGAACTGATCACACCAGCGCTCGGCGAACGCGCCGGCGGACCGATCGCTCTCGACCCCAGCGACCGCGACGGCCGCCACGCGCTTGAGCCGCGCTTCGAAGTCGAGCTGCGTCTGCCCGAAGGGGTGACGGCGCATGTCGGCGCGCGCGCCTGGGTCAGCTTTCGCCACGGCGAGGCGACGCTGGCTGAGCTGGCCTCGCAGTTCCTGCGCCGCAGCTTCCTGCGGCACTTCAAGCGATGAGCGTTTCAATACTGCCGACGCGCGACCTCGCGTTTGCGGCATACCCGCAGCGAGACGCCGACACGGCTTGGCCTTTGCTGCGTGACGCCGTGCGTTGGCTGCGCGCAGCCATTCACTCCAGCGTGGCAAGCCGGTTGTCATCTGGGGCTGGGCCGAGCCCGGCAAAAAGGTTTCCGTTCAGCTGGGAAAGCTTCAAGGCGAGGGAGTTGCCGCCGCCGGTGAGGGCCGCTGGGAGGTCTCCTTCCC
>JANOEG010000634.1:0-2606 GCA_031413095.1 Burkholderiales bacterium
TCCAGCGCCTCCTTGGTCTCGTTGAACAACCGCGCGTTCTGGATTGCGATCACCGCCTGGTCGGCGAAGGTTTTTAGCAAGGCGTGTTCCTTGGCGCGGAACGGGCCCAGCTCCAGCCGCTGCATCGACAGCGTGCCTATGCCCCGGCCTTCCCACATCAATGGCGCGCACAGGAACGCGAAGCTGCGCCCCGTCTTCTGCGCAATCGACCGGCTCGACGCCGGTGCGGCCGGGTCATTCAGCACGTCGGGGCTTGCTATCACCGCGCCCGAGCGGAACGACATTTCCGCCGAGGTGTTTGCCAGCGGCGCGGGATAGGCAGAACGCAGGTCGGCCTCGGCCGCGGCGATGTTGGCTTCTCCGATCAGCGCTCGGGTGGCGGCGGTGAAGCGCATGCGTGCCGCGTCGAGCAGGCCGGCCTCGTTGACGATGTGCAGGCTGAACATCGACGCCGAAAACAACTGCTCGCAGCATTCGAGGATCTTGTCGAACACAGGGCCGGTGTCGGCGACCGAACTGCCGATGACCTCCAGCACGTCCGACGTGGCGGTCTGTTGCTCCAGCGCCTCTTTCGTCTCGTTGAACAGCCGCGCGTTCTGGATCGCGATCACGGCCTGGTCGGCGAAGGTCTTGGCCAGCTTGATCTCAGCATCGGTGAACGCGCGCGGCGGAACACGCGCGATGTCGATCGTTCCCAGCCCTTTGCCCTCCCAGAGCATCGGCACCACCAGGATCGAGAAGTTGCCGCCTCGCCCGGCCAGCTCGCGAAAGAATGCCGGTGAGTCCGGCCCGTTCAGGGCATCGGGAACGTGCAGCACCGAACCCTTTCGCATCGTTCGCCCTTGCAGCGTGCGGCCCACCGGCGCTGGCAGGACTTGATCGAACACCGCCGCAGATTGCTCTGAGTAGCCTGCGAAAGCCTTGACCCGGACCATGTCGTCGGGGTCGACGAGCAACAGGCTCACCTGATGGCCGCCAAACAGGCGATGGCAGCTCTGCACGATCTTGTCGAATACGGGCTGGGTCTGCGCCACCGAACTGCTGATGACCTCCAGCACTTCCGCGGATGCGGTCTGCTGCGCAAGCGCCTCCTTGGTTTCGGTGAACAGGCGCACGTTCTCGATCGCGATGACGGCCTGGCGGGCAAAGGTCTGCAGTACCGCCACCGCGCCTTCCGGAAAACGCCCTGGCGCCTCGCGCGCCACGCCGATCGTGCCAATCGCCTGGCCCTCGTGCATCAAGGGCACCGACATGATGCTGCGAAAACCCATCGCCTTCGCGCCTTCGATCGAAGGGTAGTCGGGCTCCAGCTGCACGTCGGCAATCTGCACCGGCGAGCGCTCGACCACAGAGCGTCGGATGTTCGGCGGCGCTTGCGCGAGCGGCATCGGAAAAGCGCTGCGCATTGCCTCTTCCGCCGCGGCCGACATGCCCAGCACGCCGGCCAGGTGGACTTGATCGCCGACGACTCGCGTCGTCGCGCCCACGTCGGCCTTGCACAGCGAGCGTGCGTGTTCCGCGATGGCCTGGAACACCGGCTGCACGTCGCTCGGCGATTCACTGATGACACGCAGGATGTCGGCGGTGGCGGTTTGCTGCTCCAGGGCTTCCTTTGTCTCGCTGATCAGCCGTACGTTCTCGATCGCGATCACCGCCTGGTCGGCAAAGGTTTTCAGCAGGTCGATCTGGCGCTGCGGCGTGCGGCCGGGGTCGGTCCAGGCGACGTTGATCACACCCACCGGCACGCCGTCCTTAAGCATCGGCGCGCCGATCACGCGCCGCCAGCCACCAGACGCCGCAAACGGCGTCAAACCGTATTTCGGGTCTGCCAGGGTGTCTTCGATTTCGAGCGTCTTGCGCGCCAGGATCACCCGCCCCGCGAGGGATTGTTCGTCGGCCGGCATCGGGTACAGCGCGCGCGCCCTGGCTATGGCCTGCGGCGTCCAGTTGCGTCTGGCTGCTATGTGGATCTGCGCGCCGTCGTAGCGGAAGATGGCCGCCGTCTGGGGCTGGAACAGGCGGACCACGCAATCGGTGATGGCTTCGAACACCGGGCCGACGTCGGTGGGCGACTCGCTGATGACACGCAGCACCTCGCTGATCGCAGTCTGGTACTCCAGCGATTCGGTGAGCTCGCCGGTGCGTTCTTCGACCTTGTGCAGCGCCTCCTTGGTTTCATTGAACAACCGCGCATTCTGGATCGCGATGACGGCCTGGTCGGCGAAGGTCGACAGCAGCTCCATCTGCTTGTCCGACATGGCGCCCGGCTGCGGCGACGACATCGAGATCACGCCGATCGCGGCACCGTTGAGCATCAGCGGTGCAGAGGCGATCGAGCGGAACGACAGCTCGCGCGCGAACGCTGCGTTGAGCGTCGCGGAATCCGGCGCGTGGGCGTCGGCCACCTGCACGGCCCGACCCTCGAGCACGGCCCTGCCGACGATGCTTTGCGGATCGATGGGCAGCAGGTCGGGGCCGTGGAACTCATCAGCCGTCACCGCCACCTACCCGGAGTTCGATCGGCGCTTCATGTTCATGGGCTTCGGCGGCGGGGCGGTCGACCGGGCGGCCAACGAGGTCGAACGGCTCGTGCTCGAATAGCGGGG
>JANOEG010000635.1:0-2541 GCA_031413095.1 Burkholderiales bacterium
TTCACCTACCAGCAGATCCAAGCTGCGCTGGCCGGCGGCGGCGTCGCGCTCGGCCGCATCGCGATGATCGGTGACAGCCTGGGTCGTGGTGACCTGGTCGAACCCTTCGGCGCGGAGCGGCGAATGCCCTCGCCGTTTGCGTATTGGCTGATCGATCTGGCCCAGCACCGCGGCGAGCGCAGCGTGCGCCCCGAAGTGATCGCGTTTGCGCAGTGGCTGGCCGAACAAGCCGCGGCGACACGCCAACAAATGGACGGTGCCGTCAACGCGGCGCTGTCATAGAGGGTTGTTGCAATGGCCCCTCACCCGACAATCGCACCTGCGTTACAACCACAACATGCCGCGCGGCTCCTCGCGACGGCACTGTCAAGGCTCTCAAGCCCACAAGCTCTGAACGATGCGCTCTCGCCGTAAAACACTCGCTGCTGCATTGATGCTGGTCTTCGGCCTGGCCAGCGCTGCGCCGGCTCAGGTCCGCACCCGCCAGGCCACGCCGCCGGACAGCATGAGCAGCACAGCCGAGCAGAGCGAAGTGCTCGGCAGCGTCAACGCTGTGACCCAGAACGCCGACTTCGCTGTTGACGCCCGCGACGCGCTGCGCCGCCGCGACGGCGTGCGTCTGCTCGCGTTGCGCGACCTCTCGGCGGTGCAGCGCCACCCGCTGGCCTCGTGGATCGACTACTGGGAACTCGGCAACCGCTTGGCCACCGCGCAGCAGAGCGAGCTCGAGGCGTTCTACACGCGCTGGCCTTCGACCTACGTCGAAGACCGGCTGCGCAACGATTGGCTGCTCGAGCTCGGCAAACGCCGCGACTGGGCCAACTTCGCGCGCGAGTTCCCGCGTTTTCGCATGAACGACGACCGCGAGGTCACGTGTTACGCGCTGCTGGTCGAACACCAGAACGCGCAAGGCAATAAAACCGCAGCCGCGGCCCTGAAGCCACGCGCGTTCGAAGCGTGGGTCGCGCAACGCGATCTCGACGACGGCTGCAACCTGATGGCGACAACGCTGTACGAGGCCAAGGTCTTCGGCAGCGACGATGCCTGGCTGCGTGCGCGCCTGGCCGCAGAAGCTGGCCGCTTGCGTGTCGTGCGCGCCGCCGCCGCGCTGGCCGCACCAACGCTGCAGCCGCAGGTGGCGAACGCGGTCGACAAGCCCGCGCTCTACCTCAACGCCGGCGCCACCACGGTGAGCCGCGCACAGGCCGAAGTGGCCACGCTGGCACTGATCCGCGTCGCTGCCAACGAGCCCGACGTCGCTGCCGCCCTACTCACCGACAAGTGGCAGCAGCGCCTGCCGCGCGAGCTCTCGGCGTGGGCCTGGGCGCAAGCCGGTCGCAGCGCGGCGCAGCGGCTGGCGTCCAACGCCGTCGACCATTTCCGCACCGCCTGGGCCGAGGCCGGCCGCGCCAGCATCACGCAGGCGCCGGCCTGGAGTGACGAAACCTTTGCCTGGGCCACACGCGCCGCGTTGCGCACGCCGGGCCTCGCCGAGCGCTGGCCGACGGTGCAGCGCACGATCGACCACATGAGCGAAGCCGAGCAGCGCGATCCGGCCTGGCGTTACTGGAGCGCGCGTGCGCAACGCGAAACCGCAGCACCCGGCGCGGCCGGCGACAAGCAGCGCTCGCAAGCGCTGTCGATGCTGCGCCAGTTGAGCGGCGAGCTGCATTTCTACGGCAAGCTGGCCAGCGAAGACCTCGGCGCACCGTTCGCCGTGCAGCCGCGCCCGCTGCCGCTGACCGTGGAAGAAAAAGCGATGGCACGCGAGCATGCGGGTCTGTCGCGCGCGATGCGCTTGATCGAACTTGGCCTGCGCGGCGAAGGCGTGCGCGAGTGGAACTTCAGCCTGCGCGGCATGACCGACCGCCGCCTGCTCGCCGCCGCCAACCTGGCCTGCGAGAAGGAAATCTGGGACCGCTGCATCAACACCAGTGACCGCACGAGAAACGAGATCGACCTCGAGCAGCGCTTCCCGATGCCGTTTCGCGACGACGTGATCGCGCAAGCCAAGAGCATCGGCCTCGACCCGGCGTATGTGTACGGCCTGATCCGCCAGGAGTCGCGTTTCATCATCGACGCGCGCTCGACGGTCGGCGCCTCGGGACTGATGCAGGTCATGCCGGCCACCGCACGCTGGACGGCCAAGAAGATCGGCCTGCCGTTTGCCGACGCGCAGATCGCCGACCGCAACACCAACCTGAAGATCGGCACCGCGTACCTGAAACTCGTGCTCGACGACTTCGATGGCTCGCAAGCCATGGCCGCCGCCGCCTACAACGCCGGCCCGAGCCGGCCGCGACGCTGGCGCGAAGGCGCAACTTTGGAACCGGCGATCTGGGCCGAGAACATTCCGTTTTCAGAAACGCGCGACTACGTGAAGAAGGTGCTGTCCAACGCCACGGTGTATGCGTCGCTGCTGGCCGGAAAGAAGCAGTCGGCAGCGGCGCTGCCCGCCGCGCCGCCCTTGCCGTCGGCGCCTGACGTTCCGGCGTCGGGCGCCACGGCGGCGTCTGCGGCAGCGCTGGCGGCCGACGTGCC
>JANOEG010000636.1:0-1913 GCA_031413095.1 Burkholderiales bacterium
GGTCGTCAAGCTGTCCGACGCGGCGCGACAAGACCTGGCGCTGCTCGAACGCCTGGCCGTGCCTGGCACGAAGGGGCCGGTCGCGCTGGGCAACGTCGCCGATCTGACACTGGCCAGCGGCCCGGCGCAGATCGATCGCTACGACCGCGCGCGCAACGTCAACTTCGAGATCGAGCTGAACGGCCAGGCCCTCGGCGCCGTGCAAGCCGCGGCAGAGAAGCTGCCGTCGATCGTCAACTTGCCGCCGGGCGTAACGCAGACGGTGGTCGGTGACGCCGAAGCCTTCGCCGAACTCTTCACGAGCTTCCTGCTGGCGATGCTGACGGGCGTGGCCTGCATCTACATCGTGCTCGTGCTGCTGTTCCATGCCTGGGTGCAGCCGGCAACGATCCTCGCGGCGCTGGTGCTGTCGGTTCCGGGCGCCATGCTGGCCCTGTTCATCACCCGCACCGATCTGTCGATGCCGGCGATGATCGGCATGATCATGCTGATGGGCATCGCCACCAAGAACTCGATCCTGCTCGTCGAGTACGCGATCATGGCCCGGCGCGACCGCGGCCTGAACCGCTGGGACGCGCTGCTCGACGCCTGCCACAAGCGCGCCAGGCCGATCGTCATGACCACCATCGCGATGGGCGCCGGCATGCTGCCGATCGCACTCGGCATCGGCACCGATCCGAGCTTCCGCGCGCCGATGGCCATCGTCGTCATCGGCGGCCTGATCACGTCCACGTTCCTGAGCCTGCTCGTCGTGCCGGTTGTTTTCACCTATGTCGACGACATGGTGCAGTGGTTCGTCAAACGCTGGCGGCAGCGCTTCCCGCATGTGCAGGAGGCGGCAGCATGAAGCGCCGGGTCTTCAACGCGGCGCTCGTCGCCGCCTCGGCGTTGTCCACGCTGCGCGCCTGGGCCGATGAGCGGCCGCCGTTCGACACGCTCGAATTCGACTGGGCCGATCAGAAGCGCCAGCGCGCAGTGCCGGTTCGCCTGTACTGGCCGAGCGCGGCAAGCGCCTCGACTGTGCCGCTCGTCGTCTTCTCCCACGGCATCGGCGGTTCGCGCCGCGGCTACAGCTACCTCGGTCAGCATTGGGCCAGCCACGGCATCGCCAGCCTGCACCTGCAGCATGTCGGCAGCGATCGCAACCTGTGGTTCGGCAACCCGCTCGGCCTCGTCGGCCGCTTGCAGGACGCGGCGCAGGAGCGCGAGGCCATCGAGCGCCCGCGCGACCTGCGGTTCGCGCTCGACCAGTTGCTGGCCACCCCGCTCGGTGAGCGCATCGACGCCCGGCGCATCGTCGCGGCCGGCCACAGCTACGGCGCCAACACGACCCTGCTGGCGGCCGGCGCACGCGTAGAGCGCGACGGCAAGCACGTCGATCTGCGCGACGAGCGCTTGAGCGCTGCCGTGGTGCTTTCCGCGCCGCCGTTCTACGGTGAGCGCGAACCGGCGCGCATCCTCGGCCCGGTGCAACTGCCGACGCTGCACATCACCGCCACCGGCGACGTGATCCGCATTCCGGGCTACTGGTCGGGTGCCGAAGATCGCATCGCAGTGTTTGATGCCATCGGCAGCAAGCACAAGGCGCTGGCCGTGTTCGAGGGTGGCTCGCACAGCATGTTCACCGACCGCGCCGGCACGGGCGGCACCGAGCTCAACCCACGGGTCAAGGTGGCGACGAAGGAGCTCTCGCTCGCCTTCCTGCAGGCCAGCTTCGGCCAGGGCAGCCCACGCGCGCTGGCGCAGTGCGCCGAACGCCACCGCGAGATCATCGCCAAGTACGACGGCGTGCTGGCCTAGCCTAGGGCGCGCACCCCGATGGCTTGAAGACACGCGCCGTCGATGCGGGGTGTGTGGCCAGTTCGGCCTCGGGCCGCCGCGGTCGGCGCACCAGCTCGCCGCCGCAGTTGGGG
>JANOEG010000637.1:0-6602 GCA_031413095.1 Burkholderiales bacterium
CCGCGCGGGCTCGAGCAGTTCACCGGCGGAGGATGGGGCACGCGCGATGTCTGTCAGGGCCCGCTCGAGATGCTGCTCGCGCTCGGGCGGCCCGAGCCGGTGCGCGACCTGCTGCTGCGCGTCTTCGCGGCGCAGAACGCCGACGGCGACTGGCCGCAGTGGTTCATGTTCTTCGAGCGCGAGCGCGACATCCGCGCCGGCGATTCGCACGGCGACATCGTGTTCTGGCCGCTGCTCGGGCTGGCGCGCTGGCTGCTGGCCACCGAGGACGGCGCGCTGCTCGACGTGGCGCTGCCGTTCCACGACGACGGTGACGACAAGAGGGCGAGTCTGTGGCAGCACGTCGAGCGCGCGCTCGCAGTCATCGCGGCGCGCCGCATCGAGAACACCCATCTGGCCGCTTACGGCCACGGTGACTGGAACGATTCGCTGCAGCCGGTGGACGCGGCCTCGCGCGAGCGCCTGTGCAGCGCCTGGACCGTGACGCTGCATCACCAGGTGCTCGCCACGCTGGCGCGTGCGCTGCGCCGCATCGGCCGTGACGCCGACGCGCAACCACTCGAAGATGAGGCGCACGCCGTGCTGGCCGACTTCCAACGCCTGCTCGTCGCCGACGGCGTGGTCGCAGGCTACGCGCAATTCGAGCCTGGCTGCGAACGCCGCCTGCTGCTGCACCCGCACGACACCGTGACCGGCGTTTCCTACAGCCTGCTGCCGATGATGCACGCGGTGATCAACGACATGCTGAGCCCCGCGCAGGCGCGCGACCAACTGCACTTGATCGAAGCGCACCTGCTCGGCCCCGACGGCGCGCGCCTGTTCGACCGACCACTGCCCTACCGCGGCGGGCCGCAGCAGTTGTTCCAACGTGCAGAAAGTTCCGCCTTTTTCGGCCGCGAGATCGGCGTCATGTACATGCATGCGCACCTGCGCTACGCCGAGATGCTCGCCCACATGGGCGAAGCCGAGCGCTTCCTCGACGCACTGTGCAAGGCGCATCCGATCGCGCTGCGCGAGCGCGTGCCGATGGCCGACCGTCGCCAGGCCAACTGCTACTACTCGAGCTCCGACGCCGCCTTCGCCGACCGCTACGAAGCGCACAGCCGCTACGAAGAGATCGCGCGCGGTGAGGTCGCGCTCGACGGCGGCTGGCGCATCTACTCCAGCGGCCCCGGCATCATGATCGGCCTCGTCGTCGGCCGGTTCCTCGGCATCCGCCAGGAGCACGCCACGCTGATCATCGACCCGGTGATGCCGTCACGGCTAGATGGCCTGCGCGCCACGCTGACCGTGGCGCAGCACGAAGTGCAACTGCTGCTGCGCGTCGGCCCGCGCGGTAATGGGCCGCTGCAAGTGGACCTCAACGATCACCCGCTGCAATTCACGCGTGGCGCCAACCCGTATCGCACCGGCGCGGCCGAAGTGCCGATGCAGGCCGTGCGTGCGGCCTTGCAAGCCGGCGTGAACCGGATGGTGGTGCGACTGGGCTGAGGGTGCCGTCAGGTTTGGTAGGGCATCGATCCGGTGCAGTTCGGCGTGATGGTGGTGCTGAACCTGATCATCGGCACCGTCACGCCGCCGGTGGGCTTCGTGCTGTTCGTCGTCACGCGCATCGCCGAGATCCGCTTCGAAGTCATGGCGCGCGCGATCCTGCCGTGGCTGGTGCGTTGCGGGTGGTGCTGGCGGCGATCACGGTGTATCCGCAACTGACGTTTGGGTTGGCGGCGGCGATGCGGGGAGGCTGAGCCTTCTGCGCTCGGCGCGCGTCAAGCGCTTTGATTTGCGCGTCGTTAGCCTGCCAGGGTAGGACGACGCGACTTCCGAACTGCACGCTCGGCCGCCACCATCATGTCGCTGTGTTTCCGCAGCAGGGCCATCTCATCGACCGTTGGCGTGGGTCGATCGCCGTAGATGGCCTTTGTCACATGCATCGCGTGGTTGCGGAGCGGGTGACCTGCGAAATGGCCGACTTTGCTTCGCTGAGCGTCATGTTGCAGCCCGCTGTAGCCAGTGCGCTTCCGATCACAGCCCAATTCGACTTGAACAACTCGATGAACTGAATGAGGTTCAGGTATGACTGTGGCGTGGCGGCGCGGCCCTTTCTGATCCAATCCTCATGGCATTTGATCTTGACCTTTTCGGGGGCCGCTCGTTCGAACCAGTCTGGCCCATGTGCGTTTGCGAGGACCGCGCGGAGTAGTTGGGCAATTGCAGTCTCAAACTGTATGGCGATGCTGCGCGCCGTTTCCCAACTTAGCTGCGGGCCACGCGCTCCGGCAACCGTGCTTAGAAGGTTACGCGCAAACGTTTCGTTGTCTTCGCCTTCGATACCCGGGAAGAGGTTTCCGAACGGCCCAACGTAAGAGTCGTGGACGATGCCGGCATGCATCGCGAAGACGCGACAGCCGAGCCATTGACGTTCAGCGGTCGAAGCAATGACTGTCAACTCTGGTCGCGGGACGCAAACGGCCCAGTCCGTTTCCATGTCAATCGGGTCGATTGCTTCAACGGGAAGCGCCAGGACCGACTGCGCGCCGCCTTGGTAGCCTATCCCGTTCGCCTGCTGCAGCAACAGGCGGTCCGCGCCTTGGAACAGCGTCGAGTCGCGGAATCCAGGCTCGTAAGTTTCGCGGTCTGCCACAACGAGCATCGGGTGTCCGTACGGGCTCGGCGTGCCGTCCGGACATGAAGCTCGGATTGATGTGGCGAGCAGTCCCAGGTCTTCGAAGAAGTCCATCCCAGGCGAAGATGAGGCCGCGGACTTGAGGTGCGCAATCGCGACTGCACCCTCCTTCAGCCGCATTTTCACAGCGTCAAGAATTTGCGTGTCTGCCAGCATGCCCGGGTCGTAGATCCAAAAGCCCTGGGCCTGCAAGACCTGATCAAGCAGCTCCTGCATGTCCACCGTGCCATCCGCTCTCCTGGTCACCACGAGTCTGCGGAACTCAAGGTCCTGTAACTCAGCGAGTGCGGCAAAGCGCATCAAGTTTTTGGGAACAACGTCCTCGGCGCCGCTCGCAAGGAACAGATCGAGTATGGTCTTCATTCAATTTCGAGCGTGCCTCAGATCAAGCAGACACGCTCGCTGCCGGCGCAGAGACGCTGGTAGCTCTGCGATTCACCTGAGAGTGAGGCTCCGTTGGCTCCGAGTTGATGCCAGCGCTACAGCCGCCGCCTTCAACTGGAAGCAAGTCGCCGCGCTAGCCGTCACCGATGCGCTTGAGCCAATAACCGGGGCGCTGCCGATGTGGAGCGATAGCAACCACTAGAAGCTCGGACTCCGATGCGCGATAGACGATGCTGAACGGGAACCCCCGCACCAGCATGCTGCGAGTGCCCTTGAACGAAGGCGCGCCGCCCAGAGGGTGCCGCGAGGCGCGTTCCAATGCAGCCTCGATGGCGGCTTGGAACCTGACGCCGGTTCCTGCTCTTGCGCTGGAGTAGTACTCGACCTCGTGCGACAGATCGGCCTCGGCCTCCGGCAGGAAGCGAACCGAAATCACTTGGCGATGGCTCGAGCCTTGGCGAAGACGTCCTCGGCTGCAAGGGCCTGAACTTCGCCGCTGTCGTAAGCGGATAGTCGCCGCTCGACCTCGGCGGCCCAGGCGGCATCAAGCGCGGCCACTGCCGGCTCATTGAGGGAAGCAAGCAACTCATCCACGAGCTGCTCGCGTTCCTCGCGGGGAAGCTGCTTGCCACGCAGCGCCAGTTCAGCAGCAGTATCGGACATGGGCACTCCGGATGACGTTCACGAAGTCTACTCTTTGAGCCCTCGAAGGCATGTGGACACCACCGTTGTCGTCCCTAAGCCGGCGCATGCCACCCCGCATCCACCCACAGCTCCCCGCTCACCGCCGCGTTGGCGAGCATGAAGCAGATCGCATCGGCAATCTCCGCGGGCTGGATCAGCCGCCCAAGCTGCGTGTACGGCAGGATGTTCTTGGCCACGTAGTCGTCGCCCATTGCGCGCACCATCGGCGTGTCGGTGAAGCCGGGGTGGATGACGCTGCAGCGCACGCCGTAGTACATCGCCTCCTTCATGATCGTCGCCGCCGCGCCTTCGAGGCCGGCCTTGGTGCTGGCCTACGAGATCTGGCCGCGGTTGCCCTGCGACGAGATCGAGCCGATGAAGACCACCGCGCCCTGGATGCCCTCGTCGGGCACCCAGCGTTTCTTCTCGCTGGCGGCGCGCTGCTCGGCGATGCGGCCGATCATCTCCAGCGCCCAGTACACCGGCGCGATCAGGTTGACGTCGACGACGAGTTTGAACAGCTCCTGCGGGTAGATGCGCGCCTTGCCGGTGGCCTTGTCGATGCGCACCGCGAGGTCGTCGCGCGTGATGCCCGCGGCCGGCACGCACAGCGACACCGGGCCGTGGCTGCGCTCGATGCTGTCGAACACCGAAGCGCGAAAGGCTGCGTTGCTGGCGTCGCCGCGAAACGGCACGGCAAAGGCGCGCCCGGCCTCGACGTTGAGCGCCGCGGCCACTTCGTCAACGGCTTCGCTCATGTTCACCAGCGCCACCGCCGTGGCGCCACGCCGCGCCATCGCCTGCGCCACCGCGCGGCCGATGCCACTGCCGCCGCCGGTGATCGCGGCCACCTTGTTCGAGAATTCCATCGCGCCTCCGCAGGTTGCTGCGGCGCAGCTTAGCGCGCGCAGGCGGCGGCTACGCGGCTGCGAACGACACCTCGGCCGCCGGCTGCACCGCGATCGTCGCGTCGAAGCCGCCCATCCAGCCCAGCGTGCGGTTGTGGTGCGCGATCGCCTGTGCCGCCGTGATGGCGCCGTCGGTGGTTGAGTGGCCGTCGGCTGCGAGCACCACGTCGTAACCCAGGGCCAGCGCCTGGCGCACCGTGGTGTCGACGCAGAACTCGGTCTGCAGGCCGCAGACCACCAGGCATTTCACGCCGCGCTGCTGCAACAGGCGGTGCAGCTCGGTGCCATGAAAGGAGTTGGGCGTTGTCTTGCGCACGCGCACATCGGCGCTGTCGGTGAGCAGGCCGTCGGCAAGCGCCCACCCGGCGCTGCCGTGCTGCATCGGCCCCCCGGCCTCTTCATGCTGCACCAGCACCACCGGCAGGCCGGCGGCGCGCGCGCGGCGGCTGAGCGCGTTGACGTTGTCGGTCACGCGCGCGATGTCGAAAGCCGCTTCGGCGCCGCTGCACAGCGCCTGCTGCATGTCGATCACGAGCAGGGCGGTATCGGGGGTTCGGGTCGTTGCCATCGCGCCATCCTAGACCGAGACGCGCGGCTCGTTCCTCACTTGTTCGAGCCGGAATCACCTTGCCACGGGCGCAGCGTGCAAGCAGACTGGTGGCCCCGTTGCCCGACATCGAACAAAGGAGACCTGGATGAAGACCTTCTCGGTACGCCGCCTCGGCGCCGCCCTCGCGCTGTTTGGAACGGGCCTGGCCACGGGCTTGGTCGCGCAGACCCTCACCGACTCCCCTCAGCGTGTGGAGCAGAAGCGCGCCGACCTTTCCGGTGCGCCGGGCATGGAAGTCATCACCTCGACCGGTGAGTACAAGCCGGGCGAGAGCATCGACTTGCACGTTCACCACGGCATCGAGGCCGCTTATGTGGTGCAGGGCGCTTCGGTGCAGGCGCCGGGCAAGGAGCCGACCAAGCTGCCGACGGGCGCCAGCCTGTTGAACCTGCGCGACGTCAAGCATGGTGGGTTCAAGGTCGTTGGCGACACACCGCTGAAGTTGTTCACGGTGCACATCGTCGACAAGGGCAAGCCGCTCTACGACTACGCAAAGTAGCGTCGCAGCAGCGGCGAGATCAGTCGGCTGGCCAGGCCGCGCCGTCGAGCAGGCGGATCGTCACCGGCCCGAGTTGCTCCGGCTCGAACAGCCGCGCGTTCACGCCAACGCGGCTGCCCGGCACGCGCACGATGCGCTCCCAGTTGACGACGCAGCCGCAGGTCTTGCAGCGCACGAAGCGCAACACGTCGCGGCCCCAGCTGTAGGCCTCGGTCGCGCCCGCCGGCGCCTGCACGCTGACGCTGTCTTCCTTGTAGTAGGCCCAGAGCACGCCGTAGCGGCGGCAGATCGAGCAGTTGCAGTTGGTGATCGTGCGCGGGCGGCGCGGAATGGTCACGCGCACGGTGCCGCAGTGGCAGGTGGCGGAGATCATGGCAGGCGACTCACAACAGGTTGCACGCTGCGAGGATAGCCTTCACGCGAGCCTTCGCCGTTCACGATCCTTAGCGCCGAGCCCGCCGCGACCTCACCTGCTCCACCTCGGGCCGGATCAGCCGCGTGCGCACCGGGCCGAACAGCGTGGCGAAGGCCACGTCGCCGGCGTCGCGGCCGACGGCGATGCGCACCAGGTCCTGCGGATCCGCCATGCCGGTGGGATCGAACAGTTCCCAGCGGCCGCCGACGAAGGCTTCGAACACGGCGTGGAAATCCGGCGGCGGGGTGTCGAAGCGCGCGTAGCCCACGGCCAGCCGTGCCGGGATGTTGAGCGCGCGGCAGAAGGCCACGCCCAGGTGCGCGAAGTCGCGGCACACGCCGGCGCGCTGCAGGAAGACGTCGCAGGCGGTGGTGGTGGTGTTGGAGGAGCCGAGGCGGTACTCGATGTGCTCATGGATC
>JANOEG010000638.1:0-4340 GCA_031413095.1 Burkholderiales bacterium
CCCAGTCGCCAGGCGAGCTCGGCATGCGCCAGCTCGACCCCCATGTAGAAGGCATGCGACGCGTCGTTTTCCAGACCGAGCCGCGGCCACAACTCGAAAGCGCCCTGCCCCGTGCGCAGGCCGTCGCGGTTGTAGACGTGCAGACCTTCGGGCGACACCTGCACGCGAAAGTTCGGGTCGCGCACCTGCGCTGCCGTCGCCTCGATCTCTTCGGCACTGTCGGGGAACGGGTGTTTGGCGTGCACCGTCATCAACGCGTTGCTGAGGCCTTTGGGCAGGCTGCGTTGTTGCGCCGCGGCGTGCATGATGCGCCGCGCCCAATCGGCCTCGCGCACGGCGCGCCGCGCATGCGCACTGACCTGCGTCGTTAGCACCGCGCTCACGTTCAACTCGGCGGCCATGCCGAGCAGCAGCGCGTTGATGCCGCTGGTGTCGGCCTCGACGAGTTCGGTCAGGTTGCCGATGCCCATCATGATCGGCACGTCCGGAAAGCGCTGGCGCAGCCGGTGGTAGCGCACGATCGACGACGTGAAGCCGAACGGGATCGGGTCGAGGATCGGATCGGCGAAGAAGGCGCGGCCGCGCTGCTGCATGCCGGCGATGGCTTCATCGAGCGAGGCCTCATCGGCGGGCGTGCGCGGGATCAGCACCGGCGTGGCGGCCACTTCGTCGGCGACCCACAGCGTGTCGGCTGTCAGGCTCAGCAGGTAGTCGGCACCGGCACGGCCGCCGCGCAGCAACTCCTGCGCATCGATCGAATCGACACTGACGCGAAAGCCCTCGGCCTTCAACGCGCGCACGCTGTCTTCGAGGTGCGCAAACGGAGTCTCGGGCAGGCAGCCGACGTCGATCACATCAGCGCCGTCGCGCGTCAGCGTTCGTCCGCGCTCGACGATCGCGGTCACCGTCAGGCGTGGCGCATCGACGATCTCGGCAAAAATCTCGACGCTGCATTGGCTCAGGTCCACTGGCTGCGCTTGTTGGTTGAAGAACTGCGGCAGGTCTTTCATCTCTTCCGGCCCGCGCTGCACCGGTACGCTGTAGTGCGCCGTCAAAGCATCGATGTCGCCGCGGCAGCGTCCGGGCACGATCATGCGCTGCGCTTGCAGCGGCGCCGGCACCCGGCGGCGGATCATGTCGGCCGTCATCAGCGCGGCCACCTGCACGCCGACATCGCGCACTTCCCAGGTGAACGGTGCATTGGCCATGCCGGCGAGCACCCTGCGCAACTGCGGCTGCGCCAGGTGGCCGGTCAGGAAGACGATGTGTTCCATGGCTTGTCGTGGTGTCTGCGCCGGGGCCAGAGGACGGTGCGGCGCCGGCGCTCATGCTGGAGTACCAGAAATCGCCCCGTCGCCTCACCGTCCTCTGGCCTGCCGACTTTGTTCATGCTCGCCGCGACAAATACCAAGACTTGATGGTCGGAGAACATCTCGTTTGTCCGGCCAAACGTCTGCTCGATGAAGAGGCTAGAGCGCATTCTTGGATGCGATGCTGATACCTGCCGCTTTGAAGAGTTGGAGCATCCGGCCAACCTCAGTACCGGCAAGTGTTGTACTCAACGCTGGAGAGATTGCGTTCAGCATTTCTCGGAGGTCGAGGATGCGAATGGGGTTGCCCCCAAGCGCATCGGCGAACCCCCGATTCGTCTCCCAAACCGTCTTGTCCCCAACGACCTTAGTGACCGCAAGGACGTAAGTGAACTCGCTTTGCCCGGTTGCGTCCTCCACTGCCGTAAGGAATGCTTCCGACCACTTTGGAACGACGAGTTCTCGGAAGCTCTTCCAGGCTTCGCGACCCCTGATGACCTTCTTTTGTTCGATGTGCTTGAGCTCCACGGCCGGATCAAAGCCACCCTGCCAACTCTTGCAACTGACCACCTTTACCCGATGCACACCCTTGTGTGAAGGGTGGTAGCCGATTACATCAATGTCGCTGTGGTTGGAGTCTTGGTTGGAGATGAAATCGGGGTGATCTTTGCGGGGCACGAACTTCACGTTGTGGCGAACGAAGTACCCCTGATGCAGCAAATACTCCTCAACGAGCTGTTCAAGAATGTCTTCTTTGGTGGCCATGTTGGGCGAGTGTGTTGTGCGCTTGGCTCAGCGTTCTGAACGTGACGCGCCGAGAGGAGCCCGGCACCCAGGCACGAGGGCGCTGCGGCGACGGCGCGATTTCTGGTACTCCAGCATGAGCGACGGCGCCACAGCGTCCTCGTGCCGCGCGCAGTCACAGCGGCCTTCGGTCATCGCGCCCATGCCAGAGACAACTCAACCAAACGCGCGCTCAACACGCTCTCCAGCTCCGCCGGCGAACACACCACCTGACAGTGCTCGAAGCCTCGCAGCCTCTCAACGTTGTCGAGCTCGATCCGCCGCGGGTGCAGCGTCACCCAGTCGTGCGGCGACTTCGTGATGACGACAGGCTCGGTGTCGCACGCGAAGACGATGCTCGCAATGCCGAGCTTGCCGGCCTGCGCAAACATGTTGGTCGGCAAGGTGTCGCTGATGCCGACAACGCACTTCGCCACCGTGTTGCTCGTCGCCGGCGCGACGACGACGGTGTGATAGACATCGTCATACAGCATGCCCACAGGCACCGCGCTCGCCGTCTTGTCGCGCAGCAAGCGAAAACTCGGTGCGAAGCGCGGCCGCAGATCTTCGATACGGATGTTGTAGATCGGCAGCACCTCTTCGGCCGCGTCCGACAGAAACAGGTCGACTTGCGGCAGGCGCTCCGCCAGCGCGATCGACTCTTCTAGAAAGTGGCCCGAGCCGGTGAGGCACCAGGCAAAGCGCGAGCGCGCCGCCTCATTCGGGGTGCGAGACCTCGATGTGGAGCTTGTGGAGTTTTCGGTAGAGGGTGTTGCGGCTGACATCGAGCGCCTTGGCGACATTGCTCACATTCCAGCGGTGCTGCTTCAGCATCTGCAGCAGCACCTGCCGCTCGTTGGCCTGGATAGGATTCAACTTGACCGGCGGCACGTCATTGTCATGCCCCAATTCACCCGGCAGCACGTCGGGCTGCGGCGCGTCCGCCACGGGCACGGGGCGCGACGGTGGCATCACCTGCATCGACGGCAGATGCTCTCGAGCGATCGGCTTGCCGTCAGCCAGCGCCGCGGCCGTGCGCAGCACGTGGCAGAGCTGGCGGATGTTGCCCGGCCACGGGTGCTCGAGCAGCGCGCGTTCGGCTTCGGCCGTCAGCGTGGCTTGGGCGCCGCCTTCGGCCAGCAGCACGCGACGGATCAGCTCACGGCGGTCGCTGCGCTCTCGCAGCGGCGGCAGCTGCAGCTCGACACCCGCCAGGCGGTAGAACAGATCTTCACGGAAACGGCCGTCTCGCACGCGCGAAGGCAGGTGCTCGTGGCTGGCGCTGATGAGCTGGAAATCAACCGGGATGACCTCTTCCGTGCCCAGCGGCGTGACGTGGCGCTCGTCGAGCACACGCAGCAGGCGGGCTTGCAGTTCGAGCGGCATGTCGGCAATCTCGTCGAGGAACAACGTGCCACCGTCGGCTTGCAGGATCTTGCCGCGCCGCCCGGAGCGCACCGCGCCGGTAAAGGCGCCTGCGCGGTAGCCGAAGAGTTCCGACTCGATCAACGTTTCCGGCAGGCTGGCGCAGTTGACGGCGACGAAGGCACCGCCGGCATGCGGGCTGGCCTCGTGCACCGCGCGCGCAAAGACCTCCTTGCCCGAACCTGTTTCGCCGCACAACAGCACCGGCGTGCGCCGCGCGATGACGCGGCGAGCGGTGTCGAGGTGGGCGACGAGGCGTGGATCGTCGAAGGTCACCGCCGATTCGCTGGCAGGCCATGCCGCGGCGCGGCGCAGCGGCGCGCGCGCCGGAACGATCGACAGCGGCGGCGCGGCCGCATGGACGATTGTGTTCGGCACGACCGCGCCTTGAGCCGGCCGCCGCATGACCGCAAAGAAACGCAGCGCCGCATTGGCGCGGTAGGTCACGACCGGGTGGAACGACGACGAGGTGCTGCGCTCGAGCATGTCTTCGAGCGAGGTCTGGAACAGGTCTTCGATGCGCCGCGAGCGCACCTCGTCCATCGACTGCATGCCGAGCTGAAACAGCGCGCTGCGGTTGGCGGCGAGGATGCGGCCGTCGTCATCGACGGCGAGCTTGCCTTCGTGCAGCGTGTAGACGAACTCGGGCCGGCTGTGGAAGTGCAGCGGATGCGCGTTGCGAAAGCGCTGGTCGATGAGGCGGTTTTCGATCATGCGCGCCGTCATGCCGAGCAGCACCAGCAGATGCTGCTGCATCAGGCCCGAGCGGCTGGTCACGTCGAGCACGGCGGCGATCTCGCCCGACGGATCGAACACCGGCAC
>JANOEG010000639.1:0-8342 GCA_031413095.1 Burkholderiales bacterium
CGCCGAATGCAGGTGCTGCATCTTGCAGCCACCGCAGGCGCCGGCGTGCAAGCCGAAGTGCGGACACGCCGGCCGCACACGCTGCGAACTCTCGCGCGAGATGGCTGTAAGGCTGCCCTGCTCCCAGTTGTTCTTGCGCCGGTGCACCTGCACCTGCACACGCTCGGTCGGCAGCGCGCCTTCGATGAAGACCACCTTGCCCTCGGCGTTGTGCGCCACGCCCTGCGCTTCGAGGTCGAGCGATTCGACCTCGAGCCATTCACTGTCTGCTGTCATGGGCCGGGATTGTCCCGGCAGCATTTCAAGCCCAAGCGGCAAGGTACTCGGCCCAATGCGGCTCGTCGATCGCCTTCAGCGACTCTCGCGCCAGCGCGACTTCGCGTTCATGCTCGGCCTCGGTGAAGCCGCCACGCATTTTCTGGAAACGGCAGTACAGCAGCCAGGTGTTCATCACGTCCGTCTCGCAGTAGCGGCGAATGTCTTCAAGCTTGCCACCCAGAAAGGCCGGATAGACCTGCGAGCCGTCCATGCCGAGCTTTCCGGGCAGCCCGCACAGCTTGGCCATGGCGTCGAGCGGCGCATTGGCGCGCGGCTGGTACATCGCCAGCAGATCCATCATGTCGAGATGGCGCATGTGGTAACGCGAGATGTAGTTGTTCCATTTGTACTCGCGGTCGTCTTCGCCCATGTCCCAGTATTTGTCGGCGACGACGCCATGCTTCAGGCCACGGTAGTGCAGAACAGGCAGGTCGAAGCCGCCGCCGTTCCAGCTGACGAGCTGTGGCTGGTGCTTCTCGATCTTGTCGAAGAAGGTCTGGATGACGGCGCCTTCTTCGTTGCCAGACCGGTCGGCGAAGGACTGCACCGTCAGCCCCTTGGCGCTGCGAAAAACGCAGGAGATGACGAGCACGCGCTGCAGGTACAACGGCATCATGTCGCTCTTGCCGCTGGCCTTGCGCTCGGCCTGCTCGGCGGCATAGACCTCGGCATCGGCGAGTGCGGCATCGGCCCCGCGCATCGCACGCAAGCCTGCGATGTCGGGGATGGTCTCGATATCGAAGACGAGAACGGACGCGCTCAAAATACCGAGTCGCGGTCGATGCCGCGTCGCTGCATGTGGCGCTTCAGCTTGACGAGCGCTTCCTGCTGGATCTGGCGCACGCGCTCGCGCGTCAGTGACAGGCGCTCGGCCAGCGCTTCGAGCGTTTCCGGCTCGCGGTTGTACAAACCGAAGCGGCCGATCAGCACCTCGCGCTCACGCTTGCTCAGTTCGAGCAGCTCGCTTTCGACCAACGACTCCAGCTCGTGGTGCAGCAGCCGATCTTCCGGATCATCGTGGCCATCTCCGGCCACGCCGTCGAGCAACGATTCGCCCGACACATCACCATCGCGCGCAAAGTCGCGCGGCGCGTCTAGCGAGGCCGGCTGCTCTGCGTAGCGCAGCAGATCGGCCACCTCTTGCACCGGGCGACCGAGCTTGTCCGCGATGCGCTCGACGCGCACCGGCCGGTCGTCTGCCTCACCGGCCAGCGCCCGTTCGCCTTCAAGCGCACGGCGCGCGCGCAGCACCTGATTGAGCTCGCGCACCACGTGCACCGGCAGCCGCACCAGCCGCGCCTGATGCATGATCGCGCGCTCGATGGCCTGGCGAATCCACCATGACGCATAGGTGGAAAAACGAAAGCCGCGCTCGGGCTCGAACTTGCCGGTGGCGTGCATCAACCCGAGGTTGCCTTCTTCGATCAGGTCGGTCAACGGCAGACCGCGGCCCAGATAGTTCTTGGCGATGCTGACCACCAGCCGCAGGTTGCGTTCGATCATCAATTGCCGCGCCGCAAATTCGCCAGCGCTCGCGCGCACGGCCATGGCGTACTCTTCTTCGGGCGTGAACAGCGGCGCGCGGCGGATTTCGCGCAAGTAGGTTTGCAACGTGTCGGCCGCATTGCCGTCCTCGGCAGCGGTCTCCGCAGGCGGCAATTCGGCCATCACTTCGATTGGCACGACCGTCCCACCGGCCCCACTCAACCCCGTCAGCGCTGCGAGCGCAGCACCGTCGTTGGGATCGTGCGGCCGCACGCTCATGGCAGGCTGCTAACGAGGCGGCAGCAGACGCGCCGGGTCGATCGGTTTGCCCAGGCGACGAATCTCGAAGTGCAGTTGCACTCTCTCGGCGTCGCTCGAACCCATCTCCGCAATCCGCTGGCCACGACGCACGGCTTGGTCTTCTTTGACCAGCAATGTCTGGTTGTGCGCGTACGCGGTCAGGTAGCTGGTGTTGTGCTTGACGATGACGAGGTTGCCGAAGCCGCGCAGGCCCGAACCGGCATAGACCACGCGCCCGTCGGCGGCAGCCAGCACCGGATCACCCGCCTTGCCGGCAAAGACCAGGCCCTTGTTGCGTCCCTCGTCGAACGGTGCGGCCACTGCGGCTGTGGAGGGCCAGGCCCAGGCCACATCGTCGTCGGCGTCTCGGGGTGCCGGCGGAGACGTAGCCGGTGTTGCAGGCGGCGCGGCGGCGGGAGCAGGCGTTGGTGTAGCAGCCGGCGTCGGAACCGCCGCCGTTGGTGTCGGTTGCGCAGCTGCCGGCGCGGATGCCGTGCCAGCGATCGGCTTGGCCTCGAGCGGCCGGGTATCGACCTTGGCCACCGTGACGCCACGCGCCGCCGCGGCCGACGCATCGACGCCGGGCGGCAAGACGCGCAACACCTGGCCGACTTCGAGCTGGTTCGGGTTGTCGATGTTGTTCCAGCGCGCGACATCACGCCACGCCTGACCGTTCTCCAACGCTACGCGCATCAAGGTGTCGCCAGGCTTGACGGCGTAGTAGCCGGGCTTGCCGAGGTTCTCGATCCCCGGCAGCGGCTTGCTCGGCGTTTCAACCGCAGCGGCCGATGCGGCCGGTGCCGGCGCTGCCGAGCGAACCGCCGAGCGGTCTTCCACCGGTGCACGATTGAGCGATGTGCCACAGCCCACCGTCAACGCGCCTGCCATCAGCACGACGCACCAATCCAAGCGGGCAATCGACACACGCCAACGCGACTTCCAAGGCAACAAATCACTATTTGTCTTCATGCTGTTCCCGATCTTAACGGCACGAAGCGCACTGCATCGCGATCGTGTCGTGACCAGCCGTTCTCATGTCGATCCACGGTCACCAGCACCTGTTCGCCGCGTCCATCGGCCTGCGTCGGCGCGACGAGCCGCCCACCCACGGCGAGCTGATCGAGCCAGGCTTGCGGCAGGTCTTCGCCACCGGCCGCGCAGACAATGGCGTCGTAGGGCGCATTGGGTGCGTGGCCAAGCCGGCCATCACCATAAACCAGGCGCAGATTGGAGCGCCGCATCGAGGCCAGGTTCTCGCGCGCCTTGTCGTGCAACGGCCGCAAGCGCTCGACAGAGATGACCAGCGTGGCCATCTGCGCCAACAGCGCGGCCTGGTAACCGCAGCCGGTGCCGATCTCGAGCACGCGCCCAAGGTGCGGAGTGCCGGCACGCGCGTCGAACAACAGCGACAGCATGCGCGCCACCACCGACGGCTTGGAAATCGTCTGGCCGTGGCCGATTGGCAGGCTGGTGTCTTCGTAAGCTTGTGCCACGAGCGCGGCATCGACGAAGGCATGGCGTGGCACCAAGGCCAGCGCATCAATCACCGGCCGGCAGGTCAGGCCCTGCGCACGCAAACGTTCGACCATGCGCGCGCGCACGTGCTGCGAATCGAGACCGACGCCGCTTGGGGCCGGCGCCGATGGCACCGAGGCAGCCTTGCGCTGCGGCGTGCTCTTGTGGCCGACACGGTCGAGCGCCAGCGGAAAGCGCGGCGGGCGTTGGCTCATCCGGAGCGCAACACGCCGGTCCATTCACCGATCGTTGCGTGGTCCGTCAAATCCACCTGCAGTGGCGTGATCGACACACAGCCGACCGCCGTGGCGTGAAAGTCGGTGCCCTCCCCGGCTTCGCGCGCGTCGCCGGCCGGTCCGATCCAGTAGATGGTTTCGCCACGCGGGCTCTTCTGCTGGATCACCGGCTCGCTGGCATGGCGCCGGCCCAGGCGCGTGACGCGGCGCGGCAATTGCAAAGCATCAGCGCGGTTTGGGATGTTGACGTTGAGGAGAAAGGGACGCTCCGATCGATTTGCCGCCAGCACGGATTCGACGACCGACCGCGCCACCGCAGCGGCTTCGTCCAGGTGGGCCCAGCCTTTCTTTGCTTGCGAAAAAGCGATCGAAGGAATGCCGAACAAGAAGCCCTCCATCGCCGCCGCCACAGTGCCGGAGTACAGCGTGTCGTCTCCCATGTTGGCGCCGTTGTTGATGCCCGACAGCACCAGATCCGGCCGCTGCGGCAGCAATCCAGTCAGGGCCACGTGCACACAATCCGACGGCGTGCCGTTGACATAGCGAAAGCCGTTGACGCCGCGGTAAAGCGACAACGGCCGGTGCAGCGACAGCGAGTTCGAAGTGCCGCTGGCGTTTTGTTCCGGCGCGATGACATCGATCTCGCCGAGACCTTCCATGGCTTTGACCAGCGCCGCAAGGCCGGGGGCAAGGTAGCCGTCGTCGTTGGCAATCAGTATTCGCATGTCAGTGGCGCCCGGCCGTCCGAAGCCACTGATCGCCCCCTCGGGGGGCAGGAACGAAGTGACGTGGGGGTTGTGTCATTCCATGATTGTGCAGCAGCGCTTGCCTATCATTCGGCATCACACGAACCCGAGGAGCGCGCGATGTACGCTTGGCTTTGCGAAGATCCGACCGGCGTCGATTCGCTGCGCTGGTGCGAGCGGCCGACACCACAACCCGCGGCAGGCGAAGTGCGCATCGAAGTCCACGCGGCGAGCCTGAACTTCCCCGACCTGCTGACGGTGCAGAACAAGTACCAGATCAAGCCGCCCCTGCCCTTCGTGCCGGGCAGCGAGTTCTCCGGCACGGTGCAGGCCGTCGGCGACGGTGTGCGCCATGTCAAACCCGGCGACGCGGTGGCGTCGATCGGCGCTTCGGGCGGCTTTGCCACTCACGCCTGCGTGCCGGCAGCTCAAGTCATCCCGCTGCCGGCAGGCTTCGACCTCGATGACGGCGCAGCCTTCGCGTTCACCTACGGCACCTCGCACCACGCACTGATGGATCGCGGCGCGCTGCGCACGGGCGAAACCGTGCTCGTGCTCGGCGCGGCCGGCGGTGTCGGCAGCGCGGCGGTGCAGATTGCCAAGGCTGCCGGGGCGCGTGTCGTTGCGGCGGTGTCCTCTGCCGACAAGGCCGCCTTCTGCACCGAACTCGGCGCCGACATGAGCATCGACCTGTCGCACCAGGATCTGCGCAGCGCGCTCAAGGCGGCGCAGGTCAGCCCCGATGTCGTGCTCGACCCGGTGGGCGGCGAGCTGGCCGAGGCAGCGTTTCGCTCGATCGCCTGGCGGGGCCGCTATCTGGTGATCGGCTTTGCCGCTGGGCCGATTCCGGCGCTGCCGCTGAACCTGGCGCTGCTCAAGGGGGCCTCGATCGTCGGCGTGTTCTGGGGTGACTTTGCTCGCCGCGAGCCCAAAGCCTTCCAGCAAGGTCTGGCGCAGTTGTTCACTTGGTACACGCAAGGCGTCGTCAAGCCGGCCATCGACGCCAAGCTGCCGATGACCTCGCTGCCAGAAGCCTACGAACGCATGGCATCACGCCGCTTACACGGCAAGGTGCTGGTCGTCAACCACCCGGTTTGACCGTCGCCGTTGCGCTAGGATGGGACTGGTTCATGAAGGGGTGGCGACGATGACGGTCAAAGTGTTGATCCTCGAAGACAACCCGGTGGCGCGCGCATTCCTTTGCCGCGTCGTGCGCGACAGCTTCAGCGATGTGATTGCGATCACCGAAGCTGGCGACCTCGAAGGCGCACGCAAGCAGATCGCGCTGGCCGGCGGCGGCAGCGGCATGCACGGCGCCGATCCATTCAAGCTGATCCTGGTCGATCTGGAATTGCCCGACGGCAATGGCATGGACCTGCTCGCCGAGCTCGTCCACTACCCGGCCACCAAGATCGTCACCACGCTCTATTCGGACGACGATCACCTGTTCCCGGCGCTGCAGCGCGGCGCCGACGGCTACCTGCTCAAGGAAGACCGCTTCGAGGTCCTGGTCGAAGAGCTGCAGAAGATCGTGCGCGGCCAACCGCCACTGTCCCCGGCCATCGCGCGTCGCCTGTTGACGCATTTTCGCAGCGGCAACGACCACGACGCTTCGACCTCGGGCTACGGGCTGTCGTCGTCCGGGCTGACTTCGAACAAACCGGTGCCGCTGGTCGAAAAGCCGCTCGACCACGAACGCCTGACGCCGCGCGAGAGCGAGGTTCTGACCTATCTCAGCAAAGGCTTCACGATCAAAGAGATCGCCAACCTGATGGGCATCAAGTGGTTCACCGTCAACGACCACATCAAGTCGATCTACAAGAAGCTCAACGTCTCCAGCCGCGCCGAAGCGGCGGTGCTGGCGAGCAAGCAGGGCCTCGTCTAGAGCCTGGCAACGCCACCGGCGGAACCGCCTCATGGCTGCGCTGCCTCCGCACCCTGCATTGATGCCCACCGGCGACACGTCCAGCCGGAACAAGGCTTTGCCTGCCGGCAAGGCGCTTGATATCGACGGCAGCGATTGGGAGCGGCGCGCCCGCAACCGCTCTCCGTCGGCACGCTGGATCGGCTGGCGGCTGCGCGGGCTGGTGCTGGCGGCGCTGCTCGGTTGCCTTGCGATGTTTGCGCTCATCAGAGCGCTGGCGCAGCAACCGGTGCTCGAACAACGGCTCGCAGTCGACGACCGCGGTGTGTTGCGCCTGGCCGGTCCGCCGCCGCAACCCGCGCTGCAGTACCTGGTCGACGCCCAAGGCCAGGCCCAGCCGATCGATCGCCTATTGATGACGCGCTCAGCACGCTGGTTGGTCAGCGACGCCGAGCGCCAACACCATCTGCGGCAACACGAAGCGCTGGCTGCGGCACTGGCACGCGGCCGGGTGCAATTCATCGACAGCGATGGCCAGCACCACCTCCTCGCCGCGGCGCCGCGCGGTGCCGTTGGCCTGGGCTGGGTGTTCTGGCTGCTGTCCACGCTCGCGCTGCTGCTCTACCTGGTAGCGATGGTGGTCGTGATGGCGCGCCCTGGCCGGCGCAACAATTTGTACATGTTGATGGCCTTGTCGCAGGCTGGCAACCTGATGTTCCTGGCCGTGCTGTCGGCGCCGTCCATCGGTTGGAGCGAAGGCTTCATGCGCTGGGAACACGACGCGCGAACGCTGTTCGACCTGCTCACGGCCGGCGCACTGGTGCATGTGACGAATCTGCATCCACGTCCCCTGCCCTCGGGCATGCGGCGGGCGGCGCTGGTGTGGGCGCTGCTGGCCGCCGTATTCGCCATCGCGGTCGGGGTCCGCGAGCCGTCGTCCTGGTGGTGGACACAAGGCGCGCTGGTCGCAGCCAGCCTGGTCGCCGTAGGGCAGCTGCTGTGGATGCAAAGGCGCGAGCCGCACCCGTTGGCTGTGCAACTGCAGCGTTTTTCGCTGCTGGCCATCGGCGGCTTGCTGTTGCTGACGATCAGCGTGGCCGGGCTCGGCCCGGCACTCGATCCGCGCGGACAGGCGCCTGTCATCGGCTCGACGATGTGGGTGGTCTTCCTTTCAGTCATGCTGCTGTCGCTGCCCTTCCTGTCGCGCACACAGCAGCTGATGCGCGAGTTTTCGCTGGTGGCCGGTGTCAGCACCGTGGCCACTGCACTCGACCTGCTGTTCGTGGCCGTGTTCTCGCTGGGCAGTTTTGCCTCGCTGACGCTGGCGCTGTTCATCTCGCTGGCGGTCTATGCCGCAGCGCGGCAGTGGCTGCTGACGCAGTTGATCTCGCGCAAGCGCATCTCCACCGAGCGCATGTTCGAACATGTTTACCGGATGGCGCGCGAGGTTCAGTTGCAACCGCAAAGCGCCGCAGAACAACTGCGGCGCCTGATGCGCGAGCTGTTCGACCCGATCGAAGCGCGCATCGCCGCACGGCGCACGCAACGCTCGCAGGTGCTCAGCGACGGCACGCAACTCGTGGTGCCCGTGCCCGAGCTGCGAGCGTCCGACGGCGCCGTGCCGGGGGCCATCGTGCTCGGCTTCGCCGACCGCGGCCGCCGCATGTTCACCGAGGAAGACGCGCGCCTGACCGACCGTGTGGTTGATCTCATCTCGCGCGCCGTCGCCTTCGACCAAGCCGTCGAGCACGGCCGCATGGAAGAACGAGCGCGCATCGCCCAGGACCTGCACGACGACATCGGCGCGCGCCTGCTGACGCTGATGTACAAGTCGACGACGCCGGAGATGGAAGACTACGTGCGCCACACGCTGAAGGA
>JANOEG010000640.1:0-7487 GCA_031413095.1 Burkholderiales bacterium
GCCGGCTTCACGCTCAACTTCATGAGCCTGCTCGGTCTGTCACTGGCCATCGGCGTCTTGATCGACGACGCCATCGTCGTCCGCGAGAACATCGTGCGCCACCTGGAGCGCGGCGCCGACCGTGTGACGGCGGCCCTCAACGGCACCGCCGAGATCGGCCTGGCCGTGGCGGCGACCACGTTCTCCATCGTCGCCGTGTTCGTGCCGGTGGCCTTCATGGACGGCATCACTGGCCAGTGGTTCCGACCGTTCGCGATCACCGTCGTCGCATCGGTGATGGTCAGCCTGTTCATCAGCTTCACGCTCGACCCGATGCTGTCGGCCTATTGGGGCGACCCGCCGGGACACGACAAGGCGGAGAAGCGCGGCATCAGCCTCGTCTTGCAGAAGTTCAACCTCTGGTTAGACCACCAGGCCGATTGCTACGGCAACGTCATCGCGTGGGCGCTGCACCATCGCAAGTGGATGTTCTTCCTGGCCATCGCGACCTTTGCCGCGGCGATCGCGCTGCACCTGAAGTTCGGCGGCTCGAGTTTTCTGCCGGTGTCGGATGCTGGAACGCTGGCCGTGGACGTGCGCACCCCCGCCTCGTCG
The DNA here is from genome assembly GCA_031413095.1 of Burkholderiales bacterium. Classification (GTDB taxonomy): domain Bacteria; phylum Pseudomonadota; class Gammaproteobacteria; order Burkholderiales; family Burkholderiaceae_C; genus CADEEN01. The sequence continues at coordinate 595 of JANOEG010000640.1, forward strand.
AGCCTCGAGTACGCCAAGCTGAAAGTCGAAGCAGTGGCCGCGCTCGCGCGCACGCTGCCCGAAGCCAAAGCCACCAACAGCAACGCCAACCCGAACGGCGGGCGTGTCTACGTCGATATCGGCAAGAGCACCGAGCGCAAGCGCACGCACATCGAAGTCGCCAAGGACTTGCGCGCGCTGACGGCGCGTCTGGTCGGCGCCGAGTACGTGGTGCTCGAAGACTTCAACATGGGCGCGCAAAAGCCGGTGCAGATCCGCTTCACCGGCGTCGATTCACGCAAGCTGCTGGAGATCTCCAACGAGTTCATGAGCAAGCTGCGCCAAGTGCCCGGCGCGGTGGACGTCGGCTTGTCGGAGCAGGACCCGCAGAACGAACTCAAGATCGAACTCGACCGCGGCCTGGCCAATGCGTTGGGCATCTCGGCCGCCGATGCCGCACAGGCGCTGCGCGTGGCCTTTGCCGGCGTCGAGGTCGGCGACTGGGTCGATCCCGCCGGTGAGACGCGCGACGTGGCGGTGCGCCTGGCGCCCGAAGACCGCATCGATGCGAGCAACATCGAGCGCCTGCCGGTTGCGGTGGGGACCGTGGCCGGAGGCGCCAACCGCGTCGTGCCGCTGGAGCAGATCGCGACCATCACGATCGGCAAGGCGCCGAGCCAGATTCAACACAGCGACGGCAAGCGCCAGATCAGCGTCAGCGCCAACGCGCAGGGCCGTGCGTCGGGCGAAGTCACGGCCGACGCGCTGAAGATCGCCAAGGCGATGAACTTTCCGCCGGGCTACGGCTTGGAGCTGGCCGGCGCGTCGAAGGACCAGCAGGAAGTCTTTAGCCGCATGGCCGTCGCGCTGTTTGCCGGCATCGCGCTGATGTATTTGATCCTCGTCATCCAGTTCAGCAGCTTCACCGCACCGCTGCCGGTGATGTTTTCGCTGCCGCTGTCACTGATCGGCGTCGTCACCGCGCTCTTGCTGACCAAGAACACGCTGAATCTGATGAGCTTCATCGGCGTCATCATGCTGATGGGCCTGGTCGCCAAAAACGCCATCCTGCTGCTCGACGCTGCACGGGCCGAAGAGCGCGCCGGTGTCGATCGCGAAGAGGCGCTGATGCACGCCGGCCGCAAACGCTTCCGGCCGATTTTGATGACCACCTTCGCGCTCGTCGCCGGCATGATGCCGGTGGCGATCGGCGTCGGCGAAGGCGGCGAGTTCTACCGCCCGATGGCCGTGGCCATCATCGGCGGCACGATCACGTCAACGCTGCTGACGCTGCTGGTGATCCCGAGCTTCTACGACTCGATCGAGATCGGGCGGGAGAAGCTGGGTCAGCTGTTCGGCCGGCTGCGCAGCAAGCCTGCGAACACGACCGGCGACGCGATCAACGCGAAGTGACTGGTGGGCGTTGGCCCGGTGCGTTGCGGATCACCGGAGGCAGCGAGGCGGCGGTGCCGACACGAGTGAACCAGACGTCCTCCAGCGGTGGTCCTTGCACAAGCGGAGGTCCGACCCGGTAGCGCACATCGGCGTCCGTCGGGTGCGCCTGCGGTGTCTTGGTTACCGACCCGCGCTCGTCATCGCAGATCGCCAGGACCAGCAGCGAGTTCCACAATTGCTGCTGTCGCAGCATCACCCTTGCCGCGTCGCTGTCCAGGGCGCAAGTCGATGTGCGCAACTCAGCATCGGCTGCTGATGGATGCAGGCGATGCTTTTGCTCTCGGAGGTGCTGCGTCTGCTTGAGGTAGGCTTCCGAGGCATTCAGCGCGTCCGCGAGCGGTACCAGCACTGCGTGCGTGCCGAGCAACAGGGTCCGGCGATAGCGGCCACCGTCAGCCCACCAACGGGCTTTGCCGGAGGATGCACCCTCAATTGCCTTCGGACCGGCGAAGCGCATGCTCATTTCCCGCAGGATGCGCTCGTCGCGCGTCACCAGCATCGCGCTGGCTAGCGTGTGTGGATCGTCTGACAAGGGTGAGCGGAAGTAGGGCGCGACGAACAGGTACAGCATGGCATCGGCCTGCCCTTGGCCTGCCGCACGAGTGAGGCTCTGCTCTACGGTCAGGCCGGGCAGCAGTGGTGGCATCGGCGCATCGCTCAGCCTAAGCGTCGCTGCGCGTTCGGGCGTCAGCAAGGCCTGTAGCTGAGAAAAGACCGTGCGACGCAGGTCGACGTCGTCGACCGTCGGCGCGACGATAGGTGCCGCCTCGCGCGCAGGCGCAGCGGCCACGTGCTCGATCCCCCGGTTGATCAGGCCCGCCGCCAGCCCGATTGCGAAGGCCGGACCGAGTGTGGCAGCGCTGGGTGCCCCGGTAGTGATGCTGCCGAACATGCTGCCGGCCGCGGTACCGACGGACTCGGCCACCAAGGTGCTGTCGCCATCGTCCGATGGTGTGAAAGCGAAGCTGCGCATCGGCACGGCAATGACCACGTCGATCGACTTCAGCGCTTGCATCTGTTGCGGCGTCGGCCCTACGGTGCTGGCGCATGCGGAGCACAGCAGCGCGGCGGCGGTGGTAAGCAGGACGGTCCGGTACATGGGTGCGGCGCAGAGAAATGGCGAGCCTCCAGCATAGCTGGCCGGGTGGTTCGCGTTTGTCCTCGTCGCGCGCGGCACGCGGCTGCACCACCATCGGCGCTCGCTGTTGGAAGCCGCGGCGGGTGCCGAAGACCGGCGATCTTCTCGAACCTCGGCCGCAGCGCCCCATCGACCACCACGTCCTCGAAAAACTTCGGGTGTGGCCTGACCCACCAGCCGGTGTTGTTGTTGAGCGGCCCGTATACGACGAGCGGCTCGTGGGATTCGCTGTGTCGGGCGACGCCGATCACTTCGTACTCGCCGCCCTTGTAGTGGCGGTAGGCGCCGAGGGCGGTGTCGGGGAGTGGCGTCAGGTCGGGCAGGTCTGGTCTTCTTTGTGTTGGCGGACGGTGGCGTTGCGCGAACAAGGTCGCGCCCGGTGAGATTTTGATTGAGCTTCTCCGCTACCCCACGTCAGCCCACGACACCACGCGCGCGTCTTCGAGTTCGAAACTGTCGGCCCCGCCCCAGACCAGGATCGGCGGCGCGGCATCGGCGCCGACCATCGCCTGCCAGCGGCGGCACGGTGCGAGCCAGTCGCTCGCGAAGGTGGTGCCGGACTTGATCTCCACGGCCTGCAATCGGCCCTGATGCTCGAAGACCATGTCGATCTCGGTGCCGTGGTTGTCGCGCCAGAAGTAGAGGTCAGGTGGCAGGCCGTGATGCAGGCGGTGTTTGATCGTCTCCGACACGACCCAGGTCTCGAAGATGGCGCCGCGCATCGAATGCGTTTGCAGCGACGGCGCGTCGAAGATGCGCAGCAGCCAGCGCAACAGGCCGCTGTCGAGGAAGTAAAGCTTGGGCGTTTTCACCAGGCGCTTGCCGAAGTTGCGGTGGTGCGGCTGAAGCAGCGCAACGACGTCGCTGGCTTGCAGCACGGTGAGCCAGCGTCGGGCGGTGGGTTGGGCAATGCCGCAATCGGCGGCCAGGCTGTTGAGGTTGAGCAATTGGCCGGACCGGGCTGCGCACAGCGACAGGAATCGTTGGAACAGGGCCAGGTCGCCGACCGCCAAGACCTGGCGCACGTCACGTTCGAGGTAGGTGGCGACATAGCTCGAGAACCAGAGCTGCGTGTCGAGCGCTGCGCGGTTGGGGGTGTGCAGCGCCGGGTAGCCGCCGACGAACAGTGTGTCTTCGAGCGATTTCGCAGGCAGGCCGCCGCGCTTCATTTCGGCCAGCGACAGCGGCAGCAGGCGCGCCATGCCCACGCGGCCGGCGAGCGACTGACTCACGTTGTCCAGCATGCCGAACTGTTGCGAGCCGGTGATGACGAACTCGCCCATGCGCTGTCGCTCATCGACCCGGCCTTGCAGATAAGAAAGCAGCTCGGGCGCGCGCTGCACCTCGTCGAGCACGGCGCCGTGGTCGAAGCGCGCCAGAAAGCGCCGTGGATCGGCCAGCGCGAGCGCGCGCGTGTCCGGGTCCTCGAGCGTCACATAGGCATGGTGGGGAAAGGTGCTGCGCGCCAGCGTGGTCTTGCCCGACTGGCGTGGGCCGGTGACCGCCACGACCGGAAAACCGGCGGCCAGGCGCAAGAGGAGGGTCCGGGCGTCGCGGGGCAGCATTTGTACAGTTTCAATTTGAAATGTTGAAATTGTACAACTTGGCTCGGCCGTTGCGGGTAACTGGACTCCAGGCCATCGGGGAGATATTGCTTCAATCTGCATGCGATTTACCATGTTGCTTTGGTTTCGGGAACGCATCCCTGACGGCGAATGTCTGTGCCTCCCGATTCCTTCAGCCTGCGCCGCATCGCCGTCCCCGCCTTCGGCCCCTCGCTGCTGTTCGGCCTGGGCGAAGGCGCGATCCTGCCCATCATCCCGCTCAGCGCGCGCGAGCTCGGCGCGTCGGTGCCCGAAGCGGCGCTCATCGTCGCGCTGATCGGCGTCGGCTCGCTAGTGAGCAACATTCCGGCGTCGTTGATCACGATGCGGCGCGGCGAGCGCGCGGCCATCGTCGCCGCGGCCTTGTGGTGCGCGCTCGCCATGGCGCTGTGCGCGTGGACGCGCCATCTGGCGGTGTTCGCGCTCGGCGGCTTCATGGTCGGCATGTCGCAGGCCGTGTTCAACCTGGCGCGGCAGAGTTACCTCACCGAGGCGGTGCCGGTGGAGTTCCGGGCGCGCGCCTTGTCGACGCTCGGCGGCGTGCTGCGCATCGGCTTGTTCATCGGTCCGTTCGCCTCGGCGGCAGCAATCCACCGCTTCGGCCTTGCCGGCGCCTATGGCGTGGCCATCGGCGCGCTGCTGCTGTCGGGCATCGTCGCCGCGCGCATCCCCGATCTGGAAGTGAAGGACGCCGTCGCACCTTCAGCTGATGCAGCGGCCGGCGCCGCCTCCGCCACGCCGACGGTGCTGTCGACGCTGCGCGATCACCGCCATGTCTTCGTCACGCTCGGCATCGGCGTGATGCTGGTCAGCGCCGTGCGCGCCACGAGGCCGGCGGTGATACCGCTGTGGGGCGACCACCTCGCGCTCGAGGCCTCGGTCACGTCGCTGATCTACGGCATCGCCGGCGGCATCGATATGCTGGTGTTCTATCCCGCCGGCAAGGTCATGGACCAGAAGGGCCGGCGTTGGGTGGCGGTGCCGTCGATGATCATCATGGGCGCGGCGCTGCTGCTGATGCCGTTCACGCACGGCACGACGACGCTGCTGCTGGCGGCCTGCGCGATCGGCTTCGGCAACGGCATCGGCTCGGGCATGCTGATGACGATCGGCGCCGATCACTCGCCACGCGTCGGGCGTGCGCATTTTCTCGGCGTGTGGCGGCTGATGTCGGACATCGGCGCCTCGTGCGGCCCGGCGGCGCTGTCGTTCCTGGCCGCCACCTTGTCGCTCGGCGCCGGCATCGCTGCCATGGGCGTGATCGCGTTCGGGGCGGCGGCGCAGCTTGCGTACTGGATCCCTCGCGCCCAGACGCGCAAGCCGTGAGCCTGTGCGCGCGGGCAGACGCGACGACTCGTCTTCTCAACTCTCGTTGTGCGCCACCTGCACGCGCTGTCGCGTTCGCGCGGCCACGTCGTAGGTGTTGAAGTCGCTCATCGTGCGGCCGTACAGGTGCAGGCTGAGCGCGGGCGGCCTGTCCGCAGGCACGCCGGTCATGTGGATGTGGTCCGGGTTCGGCACGAAGCTCGTCACCGCGCCGCGCGCGAGCAGGATCACGCCGCCGCGCACGAGGTCGATGTCGGCATCGGCGCCGCGGTCCGGCGACAGCCGCACGAACGAGCGCTCCTCGAGCACGCCCTCGACCACGCCGACCACGCCCCAGCTGCCGTGGTCGTGCACCGGCGTCCATTGCCCGGGCTGCCAGACGATCGCGTACAGCGACAAGCTGCCGTCGCCAGCGTCGTGGATCAGGTGGCGCGTGTAGTGCGCGTGCTCGGCGCGGCGGTGCGGCGGCTCGAGGAAGGTGTGGGCCTGGTCGATCAGCGCCAGCATCAGCGGCGCCAGCGCCAGCACGCAATCGGCCGGCTCGGCGCGCTCGCGGCTGCGTTCTGCCGCCAGGGCAATGAAGTGGTCGAGGGCGGTGCGGGTCATGCCGGCGTGATCATCGCACCGCTGCCGCCACCTTGAGGCGTCACTCCACCTTGCCGATCTTCTTCACCGCCTCGGTCATCAGCGCCGCGTCGGCGTTCCAGTAACTCTGGAACTCGGGTGCGTCGAGGTATTCGATCGGGCTGCCGGCACGGTTGATGGTCTGCACCACCGCCGGGTCCGCGGCGACTTTCTTTGCGGCCGCGCGCAGCTTGGCGACGATGTCGTCCGGCGTGCCTGCCGGTACGAACAGCGCCGACCACTGCGCGAAGGCGGTCGCGTAGCCGCTCTGCTTCAAGCTCGGCACCTCGGGCAGCGACGACAGCGGCTTGTCACCCCAATGCGCCAGCGCGCGCAGCTTGCCGGCCTTGATCTGCTGGGCCACGGTGGACGGGCCGGTGGCCACGGCATCGACCTGGCCGCCGAGCAGCGCCAGCAGCGCCGGACCGGCGCCGGTGTAAGGGATGTGCGTCATGCGAAAACCAGCGCTCGTCTTCAACATTTCCATCGGCACATGCATCGTGCCGTAGTTGCCCGAGCTGCCGTAGTTGAAGCGGCCGGGTTGTGTCTTCAGGTCGGCCACGAACTCAGCCAGCGTCTTCCACGGCGCATCGGCGCGCACGACGAGCACGGTCGGGTCGGCGGTAAAGCGCGCGATCGGTTTGAACTGGTCCAGGGTGAACGCGGGTTTGCGCGCGAGCAGCTTGTCGGCCTCGGGCAGGATCGAGATCGACGACAGCGACAGCAGGATCGTGTAGCCGTCGGGCGCCGCACGAGAGGCGGCGCCG
>JANOEG010000641.1:0-3860 GCA_031413095.1 Burkholderiales bacterium
CGGCCAGGCGTCGATGCGCACCTCCTGCGCACGCGGCTGGCCGTCATAACGCAGCGTCAGCGCGGGCAACTCCAGGGTGCGCACATCAGCGGGAGACAGGAAGACCTGGTAGTCGATTTCGAATTGCGTGCGCTGTACGCCGGTAGTGCGCCGCAATGCCCGCAGCTCCAAGGCCCGGCCGCGCGCGCCAGGTCGCGGCAGGCTGTTCTCGTCAAGCACCAGTCCGTCGGGCACTTCAACGGTGATGCGGCGCTGCACGACATCACCGACCTGGTAGCCGAAAGCGCGCGGCTCGTCGGTCGTGGCTTGCAGCGTCGCAGCGTGAGCAACGCCAACGCCGGAAAGCGCCAGCACGGCCGCGAACCGCCACGTCATGTCATGAAGTGCCGCGTCACCGCGTCGGCATCGAATGCGCCTTCGATGAACAGCGGCGACAGGCGATGCGCACGAAACAGCTGCACCAAGGCCGCACGCCGCTGCTGCGCCGCAGCAAGCCAGCGTTGGCGCAAAGCCGGCCGCCACCACAGCCAGCGCCGCTGCCCGCTCTCGGGCTCGGCCACGTCCGCAAAGCCGTGCAGGGCACCGAGGTCGAACTCGCCGGGCGGCCAGAGCACGACCGGCAGCAAGTCGTGAAGCGACAGGTTGGCCAGCACCACGGCCAGGTCGGCCAACGGCAGATGAAAGTCAGAGACAAGAAACACCAACGCGCGCCGTTGCGGCAGATGCCAATGCGCTTCGCGCAGGCCGTGCGCGGAACGGCCTGGGAGCGACAAGGCGCGCAGCGACGCGGCCAGCGCCGGACCAGCGCCGCGGGCACGGGTTTGCGGCAGCAGCAGATCCCGCCGCACGGCGCTATCGCAGCCGACGAAGCCGAAGCTGTCGCCGGTGCGCCAGGCCGACAGGGCCAGGCTCTCGACGAAGTCCGCGAGCACAGCCTGCTTGTGTGCGGCGCCAGCCCCACCCATCGACGCCGACAGGTCCGCCACGACGGCCACCGGAATCGACACGCGCTGGTTGTGCAGGCGCACGATCCAGCGGCCGAACGGGTCGCGCAGGCTCGCATGGACGTCGATGCGGCGGGCATCGGGCGAGTCGTGCAGGTTGGCGTGGCCGCGGAACTCGAAGCCATTGCCGCCGTGGCGGCTGCGGTGATGGCCGGGGAAGTGGCCGCGCGTCGCGGTGGCGAGACGGTAATGCAACTCCACGATCATCGTGCGCCGATCAAGGCGCCGCCACCTTGCCGACGATGGCGCTCATCAGCAGCGGCGAGATCTCGTGGCGGCGCATTTCATAGACCGGCTGGTAGCACAGGCGATGAGCGATGGTCTCGACGAACACCGCCTGCACGTCCTCGGGCGTGACGTGGCCGCGGCCGGCCAGCCAGGCCGCCGTGCGCGCGGCACGCAGCATCAGGCTCATGCCGCGCGGGCTGGCACCGGCGAGCATTAACGTATGTGTGTCGACGTCGGACAGTTGCACGCCCAAAGCAGCCGGCTCGGCGGTGGCGCGCCACAAGGCCAGCGCGTAGCGCTGCAGGGCTTCGCTGGCCTGGACGCTGCGCTGGATCGCGTCGGCCACCGCGTTCAACTCCGTGTGCGCCACCATCGCCGATGCCAGGCCGCCGATCAGGCGTTCGGTGTCGTGGAAGCGGGCATCGAAGACGAGCTGCAGGCGCTCGTCGTTGCTGGCCGGCGCGTCGATCGTCACCTCCATCATGAAGCGGTCGCGCGCTGCCGATGAAATTTCGAAGGTCTCTTCGCGCTCGACGCGGTTGCGGTCGGCAAAGACCAGCAGGTGCGGCAGGCTGACCTCGCGGTTGAAAGCCCAGACGCTGCGCTCGGCCATGGCGCGGAGCAACAGCGCGTGGACCTGCGGGCGCGCGCGGTTGATCTCGTTGAAGAAGAAGATCGCCAGATCCTCGCCGTGGCGAATCAGCGGCCCGGCTTCCACGGCGGGCCGGCCATCGGCGCTGATGTAGGTGTAGTAGACGAGGTCGGCCGGCATCAGATCGACTGTGCCTTCGGCGCGCGCAAACGCGCCGCCGAGCACCTGCGCAAAGGCCCGCAGCAGCGTGGTCTTGCCAACACCAACATCACCTTGCAGCAGCACATGGCCGCGCGAGAACACGGCGATATTGATGAGGCGGATCGCACGCGCCTGGCCAATCACCGCTCTCGCCACCTCGGCCTCGAGCGCCACCGCGCGGCCGCGCCAGTCGGCCAACACCTCGTCGTCCCGTTTCATGCGGCACCCTTGGTCACGACAATCCCAGCGTGCCGCCATATTGGCACGCTCCAAGGCAAGCAAGAGCCAAGCCGCTGGCCGGCAAGAGGCCAGTGCTCAGCGCTGCAACACAGCGCCGTTCGCCAATGAAACACAGTGTCTCGCCGTTGCTGCATCAGTTTCGGTGCACCTTGTCCGTGGACGCTTTTCAAGCTGCGGCTCTGTTCGCCACAGTGACCGCGCATACGCGAAGTTTCCCTATGCGCGTTAGCGCGAAGCCGGCCTTTCAATGCTCCACGATGGCTTGTTGTCAAAGTTTCGACAAGGGTTTCCCCGCAACGCAGAGCAGACTTCGCCGTGCCGATGCGGCCGCACTTCGAGCCAACCGCCTGGCGGTGGATCAATGCAGATAAAGCGGGCGCAGAACTTGCGGTTTGGTACGCGCCGAGTTTTGGCGGATATCAGGCGGTTGCTTTCCAACCCTGTCTGAGTCCGGGCTCCGGTCACTTACAGCAAGGAGACATCGATGCGTATTTCTGGGCAAGCGAAACGACCCGTGTGGTCGTGTGTGGGCGTGGCGCTGCTCGCGCTGCCGACATTGGCTGGGGCCAATGCCGACGTCGAGAAGAACATCGCCAACTCGAAGAACTGGGCGATGCAGGCTGGCGACATGTTCAACCAGCGCTACAGCAAGTTGAAGCAGATCAACACGGGCAACGTCGGCAAGATGCAGGTTGCGTGGACGTTCTCCACCGGCGTGCTGCGCGGCCACGAAGGCTCGCCGCTGGTCGTTGACGGCAAGATGTACCTGCACTCGCCGTTCCCGAACAAAGTCTTCGCGATCGACCTCGACACGCAGAAGATCCTCTGGAAGTACGAGCCGAAGCAGGACCCGGCGGTGATCCCGCAGATGTGCTGCGACACGGTCAACCGCGGCTTGGCCTATGCCGAAGGCAAGGTCATCCTGCAGCAGGCCGACAGCAACCTGGTGGCGATGGACGCGAAGACCGGCAAGGTCGTCTGGAGCGTGAAGAACGGCGACCCGAAGCTCGGCGCCGTCAACACCAACGCACCTCACATCTTCAAGGACAAGGTCATCACCGGCATCTCCGGCGGCGAGTGGGGTGTGCGCGGCTTCATCGCGGCGTACAACCTGTCCGACGGCAAGCCGGCCTGGAAGGGCTACAGCGTTGGCCCCGACGCCGAAATGCTGATCGACCCGGCCAAGACCATGACCTGGACCGACGGCAAGATGGCGCCGGTCGGTGCCGATTCCTCGCTGAAGACCTGGAAGGGCGATCAGTGGAAGATCGGCGGCGGCACGACCTGGGGCTGGTTCAGCTACGACAAGGCGCTGAACCTGATGTACTACGGCACCGGCAACCCCTCCACCTGGAACCCGGCGCAGCGGCCCGGCGACAACAAGTGGACGATGACCATCTTCGCGCGTGATGTCGACACCGGCATGGCGAAGTGGGTCTATCAGATGACGCCGTACGACGAGTGGGACTTCGACGGCATCAACGAGATGATCCTGGCCGACATCGACGTCAAGGGCAAGCCGACCAAGGCGCTGGTGCACTTCGACCGCAACGGCTTCGGCTACACGATGGACCGTGTCACCGGCGCGCTCTTGG
>JANOEG010000642.1:0-4613 GCA_031413095.1 Burkholderiales bacterium
CTGGGCAGCAGGCGTTGCCGGCGCGCGGGTGCATGACAGCCTGACAGCGTTTGCCGACTTCGTGCTGCACCGCGAGCACACCGCCGCCGGCATCGTCGGCGAAGACTCGCGGCCCGCGGCGATGGTGAACTGACTCGCAGATGCTCAGCGCCCTGCGCTCCGCGCTTTTCATTTTGTGGATGGCCGTCACGGTGGTGCCGTGGGCGCTGGCGGTGCTGGCGGCTTCGCTGTTCATGAGCGGCGACCGCATTTACTGGATGTGCGCCGGCTGGCTGCGCACGGCCATGTGGGGCTGCCGCGTGATCTGCGGCGTGCGCTCGCGTATCCATGGCATGGACAACCTGCCGCCGGCCGATCGCCAATCGCCGGTGATCCTGCTGTCCAAACACCAGAGCACCTGGGAGACCTTCACCTACCCGGCGATCATGAGCCACCCGCTGGCGTATGTTTTCAAGCGCGAGCTGCTCTACATCCCGTTTTTCGGCTGGGCGATGGCGCGCATGGACATGATCCACATCGACCGCAGCAAGCGCAACGAAGCCTTCACGCGTGTTGTCGAGCAAGGCAAGCGCATCCTCGCCAACGGCAGCTGGATCATCATGTTTCCCGAAGGCACGCGCATCCCGCGCGGCCAGCAAGGCACCTACAAGACCGGTGGCACGCGTCTGGCCGTGGCCACCGGCGCGCCGGTGGTGCCGATCGCCGTGGCGTCAGCGCGTTGCTGGCCGCGCAAGAGCCTTCTCATACGGCCCGGCGTGGTCGACATCTCGATCGGCAAGCCGATACCCGTGGCGGGACGCGAGGCCGATGAACTGATGCGCGAAGTGCAGGCGTGGATCGAGTCCGAAATGCGGCGCCTCGACCCCGAGGCCTACGCCGAGACCCGTTCGTAGAATTCGCGGCCATGTCGTTGTTGAAGCGTCTCGCCGTTCATGTAGCTCAGTTGTCGTTCGCGTTCGACGACGATGCAGCGGCGCCGGCCAAACCGGCACTGGCGCCTGCGCCGCTGAAACCGGAACCCACTCAGGCCAAACCCGCGGCGTCGATCGCTTCGTTGCTCGCCCCCGCCACCTTCGCCCACCCGCGCGCCAACCGGCAAGCGCGGCTCGACGGCCACATCATCGGCTACGAGTTCCGGCGCATGCGGCGCAAGACGATCGGCTTTTCGGTCGCCACCGAAGGTCTGGTCGTCAGCGCGCCGCGCTGGGTGCCCGTGGGCGAGATCGAAGCGGCGGTGCAAGAGAAGTCGCGCTGGATACTGAAGAAGCTGCAGGAGCAGGACGAGCGCGCCCGCAAACAAGCGTCGCAGCGCATCGACTGGCGCGACGGCACGTCGTTGCCGTTCCTCGGCGAGACGGTGATCGTGATCCTCGATGCGCGCGCAACGGGCGCCGTGCTCCACACCGCACAAGACACCCTGCCCGGCATGCCGCGGCTGACGCTGCACGTCGGCCTGCCGGAGCACGCGTCGCCCGAACAGATCCGCGATGCGGTGCAGTCGTGGCTGCAACGCCAGGCCAAGCGTGTCTTCGAAGAACGCTGCCATCACTTCGCGCAGCAGCTCGGCGTGCGCTGGACGCGCCTGTCGCTCAGCTCTGCATCCACACGCTGGGGCAGCGCAAGTGCAGATGGCGCGATCCGCCTGCACTGGCGACTGATCCACTTCGCGCTGCCGACGATCGACTACGTCGTCGCCCACGAACTGGCACACCTGCGCGTCATGGACCACAGCCCGCGCTTCTGGGACGTCGTGCGCTCGGTGATTCCGGACGTGGAGCGCCTGCGCAACGGCTTGCGCGACGAGGCGCTGCCGACGTTCGATTGATCAGCCGGCGGCGAAGCGCCACACGCCGTCACTGTCGCGGCTGCGCAGCAACTTCCCGCCATGCCACAGCGCATGCAAATGCGCCACCGCCTCGCCCATCGCAAACGTCGTCTGGTGCAGATCGAGCGCGCGCTTGAACAACACCGGCAACAAGTCGGCGGCGTGGCAGGGTTTGTCGCCGCAGGCTGCCATCACGTCGGCCAAGCGATCGGTATGGTGATCGCGCAACTGGCGGATGCGCGCGTGCAGGCCGGTGAAGGGCTTGCCGTGCGACGGCAGCACGAGCGTGTCGCTGGCCAGCGGCTCATAGCGGGCCAGCGAGTCGAGGTAAAGCGTCAAGGAGTCGGCCTCGGGTTCGAGGTCATAGACGCTGACGTTGGTGCTGATGCGCGGCAACACCATGTCGCCGGAGATCAGCAGGCCCGAGCGCCGGGCCGCCCCAAGCTCGGGCGCGCCCCCTTGGGGGGCCGACGCCGCAGGCGTCTTGGGGGTCCAATCGAGAGACTCGCAGTGCAGCGCCATGTGCTCCGGCGCGTGTCCGTAGCCGGCGATGCAGCGCCAGGCACGGCCGCCGATCTGCACCGCCATGCCGTCGAGCAAGCGACGGTACGCATCGGGGATGTTCGGCACCATGCCGGCGTAATAGTTCGTACGTGCGCGCACCTTGGCGAGCGCTTCAGGATCGGTCAGGCCGTGGCTGGCAAAGAAGGCGGCCGAGCGCTCGCCACCGAAGCCTGTCGTGCTCTGGCTGGCTAGGCGGGCGCCGTTGTAGTCGGTGGCGCTGATCCACAGGCGGCATTGCCACTTTTCGGTCAGCCAGTGCGCCAGGCCGAGGTGATCCGGGTGCATGTGCGTGGCGATGACGCGGGTCACCGGCTTGCCTCGCAGCGCGGTCGCAAACACCTGCTCCCATGCGGCCTTCGTCGCGTCGTTGGTGATGCCGCAATCGACGATCGTCCAGCCCGCGCCGTCTTCGAGCAGCCACAGGTTGATGTGGTCGAGCGCAAACGGCAAGCCCATGCGCAGCCAGCACACACCGGGCGCGATGTCGATCACCTCGCCCGGCACGGGCACGGTATCGCCGAAGGGGTAGTGCAGTTCGCTCTCGTGCGGGTTGGCCATAAACGGGGCAGCACAGGCTGCTACATTGATGATTGACGTTAACGTCAATTGTGCCTGCCTGCTGCAAACCGTGAGTCCGACCCGCACCTTCGCCATCACCGAGCTCGCCGAGGAGTTCGACATCACGCCGCGCGCGATCCGCTTCTACGAAGACGTGGGCCTGCTTGAGCCTGCGCGCGCCGGGCGCAACCGTGTCTATTCGCAGCGCGACCGCACGCGCCTGAAGTTGACGCTGCGCGGCAAGCGGCTGGGCCTGACGTTGCAGGAGATCAAGCAACTCGTCGACATGTACGACTCGCCGGCCGACGGCGCGGCGCAGTTGACCGCATTTCTCGGCGTGCTCGGCGGACACCGCCGTCAGCTCGTGCAGCAGATGGAAGACATCCACATCACGCTGGCCGAGATCGGCCAGCACGAAGCGCGCTGCCGCGAGTTGCTGGGCAAGGCGCGCAAGCGCATCAAGACCAAGGAGACCATCGAATGAGCAGCCTTCCGGGACTGAACTTCAACCTGGGCGAAGACATCGACGCCTTGCGCGACGCCGTGCGCGCCTTCGCCGACGCCGAGATCGCACCACGTGCGGCCGAGATCGACAAGAGCGACCAGTTTCCGATGGACCTGTGGCGCAAGATGGGTGAGTTGGGCGTGCTCGGCATCACCGTGCCCGAAGCCTATGGCGGCGCCAACATGGGCTACCTGGCGCACATGGTGGCGATGGAGGAGATCAGCCGCGGCAGCGCCTCGGTCGGCCTGTCATACGGCGCGCACAGCAACCTGTGCGTGAACCAGTTGAAGCGCAACGGCACCGACGCGCAGAAGCAGAAGTACCTGCCCAAGCTGATCAGCGGCGAGCATGTCGGCGCCTTGGCGATGAGCGAGCCCGGTGCTGGCAGCGACGTCATCTCGATGAAGCTGAAGGCCGAAGATAAGGGCGGCTTCTACCTGCTCAATGGCAGCAAGATGTGGATCACCAACGGCCCCGACGCCGACACGATGGTGGTCTATGCCAAGACCGAGCCCGAACTCGGCGCGCGCGGCGTCACCGCCTTCATCGTCGAGAAGGGCATGAAGGGCTTTTCGACGGCACAGAAGCTCGACAAGCTCGGCATGCGCGGCTCGCACACCGGCGAGATGGTGTTCGTCGACGTCGAGGTGCCGGCCGCCAACATCCTCGGCACGCTGAACGGCGGCGCCAAGGTGCTGATGAGCGGCCTCGACTACGAACGCGCGGTTCTTGCCGCCGGCCCGATCGGCATCATGCAGTCGGTGATGGACAACGTCATCCCGTACACGCACGACCGCAAGCAGTTCGGGCAGTCGATCGGCGAGTTCCAGTTGATTCAGGGCAAGGTGGCCGACATGTACACCGTGCTGCAGGCCGCGCGCG
Source organism: Burkholderiales bacterium (assembly GCA_031413095.1). Taxonomy (GTDB): domain Bacteria; phylum Pseudomonadota; class Gammaproteobacteria; order Burkholderiales; family Burkholderiaceae_C; genus CADEEN01. The sequence continues at coordinate 4,335 of JANOEG010000642.1, forward strand.
CGTTCTGCTACACGGTGGGCAAGAACCTCGACCAGCTCGGCGCGCAGCACGTGCGCCAGGTGCGCAAGGACTGCGCCAGCGTCATCCTGTGGTGCGCCGAGAAGGCGACCTGGATGGCTGGCGAAGGCATCCAGATTTTCGGCGGCAACGGCTACATCAACGAGTACCCGCTCGGGCGCTTGTGGCGCGATGCGAAGCTGTATGAGATTGGTGCCGGCACGTCGGAGATAAGGCGGATGCTGATCGGCCGTGAACTGGCCGAAGCCACTCGTGACCGGC
>JANOEG010000643.1:0-3715 GCA_031413095.1 Burkholderiales bacterium
GCGCATGCGCTGGTCGTTCAGCATCGCCAGCGGGTCTGAGGATGCATCGGCGACGTGGCGGTCGAGGAAACTCTGGTCGCCGTCGTCGCCGGTCATGTCTTCGAGGTAGACGAGCTGCGTGCCGCGCACCTTGGTCAGCACATCCTGGTAGTCGCCCAGCGACAAGCCCATTTCCTTGGCGATCTCGCTCTCGGCCGGCGCGCGGCCGTGCGTCTGTTCAAGCTTGTGGACCGCGGCTTCGATCTGGCGCTGCTGCTTGCGGTCGCCGCGGCTCATCCAGTCGCCGCTGCGCAAGTCGTCGAGCATCGCGCCGCGGATGCGCTGCGTCGCAAAGGTTTCGAACTGCACGCCCTGCGCAGCGTCGAAGCGGCTCATCGCATCGTGCAGGCCAATCATGCCGACCTGGATCAGGTCGTCGATCTGCACGTTGGCCGGCAGCTTGGCGATCATCTGGTGGGCCAGGCGGCGCACGAGCGGGGTGTACTGCTTGAGCGCGGCGTTGACCTGGGCGGCCGAGGCGGTGGCACTGGTGTCGGGGCGGCCGGTGGCGGTGTACATGGCAGGGGCTCCAGGGGTGGGGCTCGGTTCTTCGGATTCGATGGGGTCGCTGTAGACGGTCTGGCGTTTCATCGCGCCACCTGCATGGCCGCGATGCCGCCGTGCAATTCCGGCAACGGCATCTCGGCCAGCAGGCCTTGTGCGAGACGCAGCAAGGCCAGCGGCCAATCGCTCTGCGCGGCCGGGTCGATCGCGGCCCAGTCGTGCAACACGGCGCCGGCAAAACGCTCAGCGGTGAGCGCGAGTTGTTCGGCAATGCGCGGCGTGCGCGGTGAATTGGCTGCGGCGACGAGCAGGAGATCGAAGGCCATCAGGCCGTGGCGCTGCGCCAGCAACTTCATGTTGGCGTAGGCGCTGGTGACGCTGGCCGGGTGGTCGGCCGCCAGCAGCAGCGGCCGCAGCTCGCGCCGCGCGAACAGGCGGCCGAGTTCGTGCGCTTCAGCGTGCACGATGATCACAGCCGCTTCGGGCGCGGCGTCGGCGACGGCATCCAGGAAGGCTTCGCACGAACCGCGGGCGCTGACGTAGCGCACCGGCAGGCTGCGCGCAGCCAGGTACGAGAGGTTGTCGCCGAGCGGCTCGATGCAGGATGACAAATCCACCGAAGCCATCTCGTGCGGCGTGCCGCTGGCGGCGTCGACGACGAGCACCTTGCGTTCGGGCGATGCGCAGACGCTGGCAAGACGTTCGAGCGCCAGGCCGGCGAACGCGACGTCCGGGTTGGCGGCCACGGCGATGAAACGCGTTTGCGCGCCGGAGAACAAGCGGCGTAGGCCGTCGGCCTGATCGCTCGGGCCGCTCCACGGTGTGCGGTCGCTGTCGCTGTCGAGAAACTCGTTCATGACTACGCGTGAAAGGCCGCGCGAGTCGTGCGCGTGCCGCCGCTGAATCCTGCGAACACCAGATTCACCTCTTGCGCCTGCAGCTTCCAGCTCGAGTTGGCGGTAGCCCGCAGCGCGCGCTGCACCAGCGCCTGCGCCGACAGGCGGTGCCAGTCTTCGGGCACGCGCTGGCCGTTGGCCACGCCGACGACACGCATCTTGTGGCGGATGATGGCGTCGAGCGCCGGCGCCAGCTTGACCGCTTCATCGATCTTGCTGAGCACGACACCGCGGCAGGCCGCGGCGCGGTAAGACACCATCACGTCGTCGATCGTCTCGCCCTGCGCCGAGGCGTTGATGACGAGCAGCTTCTGAATCGAGCGGTGCGACAGCATGTCCATCAGCTCGCGGGTGCGCGTGTCGCGCTGGCCCATGCCGGCGGTGTCGATCAGCACCATCTTCTTGGCCGCGAGCAGCTCCAGCAAATCTTCGAGCGAGGCCCGGTCGTGCGCGGTGTGCACCGGCACGCCGAGGATGCGGCCGTAGGTGCGCAGTTGCTCCTGCGCGCCGACGCGGTAGGCGTCCAGCGTGACGAGGCCGAGATTGCCCGAGCCGTGCTGCGTGGCAAACGCGGCGGCGATCTTGGCGGTGCTGGTCGTCTTGCCGACGCCGGTGGCGCCGATCAGCGCGAACACGCCGCCGCTGTCTTCGAGCGCAGGCTCGCGCTCGGCAGCGCGCAGGTTGCGCTCCAGCACGCCTGCGGCCCAGGTGCTCTCGTCTTCGCAGTCCGGCTCCAGGCCTTCGGCGAGTTTGCGGATCAGTGCCGGCGAGAAACCGGCATCGAGCAGGCGCTGCGTCAGCGCGGCGCGGCGCGGGCTGGTCTGCAGCTTCTCCATGAAGGCCAGGGCGCCGAAGCGATCTTCGATCAGGCCCTTCATCGAGCGAAGCTCGGCCATCATCGTTTGTTCGCGACGCGCGGCGTCGGCGTTGGTTTGTGTGTCAGCAAGCACCGGCGTTTCGACCGGTCGGCGGGAGGCTTCGCGCGGCCGTGCAGGAGCTGCTTCAGTCTGTGCGGGTTTGGGCGGCGACGAGAACGTTGACGGTTCGACGGTGGGCTCTTCCATCGCCGCGAGATCGCGCTGCGCCTGGCGCCGCTTCAACATGCGCTCGCGCACATAGTCCTGGAACGACAACGTGCTCATTGCCAGCTGTTCGACATCGCGGCCCACTTCGTCCGCGGTCGTCGGCAACGCGGCGGGCTTGGGCTCCTTGGCCACGGGCGCACGCACCACGGGCGCACTCTTGGCCGCCTTCTCGATGTGGCTCACACCTTCGGGCCCCATCGCCAGCATCTCGACACCGCCGTTGGCCGATGGTTTGGTCGACAGCACGACGGCGTCGTCACCGAAGGCCTTCTTGACCAGGTTCATGGCCTCGCGCGCCGTGCGGGCGGTGAAGCGGGTGACGTTGTTGGTGTTCATGCGGTAGCTCCAATCACCGAAGCGATGCGGATCGAGTGGGTCTCGGGAATTTCACTGTGGCCAAGCACCTTCAGGCGCGGTGCGGCGCGCTTCAACAGGCGTGCCATCGGCGCCCGGATCAGGTCGGGCACCAGCAGGCAGGCCGGCACGCCGATGTCTTCCTGCGAGCGCGCGCTGTCGGCGGCGCTGCGTGTCAAGGTGTCGGTCACGCCGGGGTCGAGCGCGGCGCCATGCGGGCTGGTCAGCGCTTGCGTGACCAGGCGCTCCAGGCCCGGATCAAGCGCGATCACGTCGAGTTCCTTGGCCGGGCCGTAGATCTGTTGCACGATCGCCGGCGCCAGGTGCATGCGCACGAGCGCGGCGAGTTGCTGCGGGTCGTTGGCGGCGGCAGGGTATTCGGCCAGGCACTCGATGATCGAGCGCACGTCGCGGATGTGCACGCCTTCGTCGAGCAGCAGTTGCAGCAGTTTCTGCAGCGTTGCGATGCCGACCATTTTGGGAACAACGTCTTCGATCAACTTGGGCGCCAACTTCGTCACATGCTCGACCAGCGATTGCGTCTCCACGCGACCGAGCAGGCGAGCTGCGTTCACTTGCATCAAGTGTGAGAGGTGGGTGGCGACGACGGTCGAGCAATCAACGACCGTAAATCCGCTCATTTGGGCCAGTTCGCGCTGGCGCTCGTCGATCCACACGGCGGGCAGGCCGAAGGCCGGGTCGCTGGTCTTGGTGCCGATCAACTGCTGCGTCGCGCCGCCGGGGTTGATGGCCAGGTGCATCCCGGGGAATGCTTCACCCTCGCCGATCACCGCGCCGCGCAGCGAAACGCGGTACATGCTCGGCTTCAAGTCGAGG
>JANOEG010000644.1:0-8644 GCA_031413095.1 Burkholderiales bacterium
TCCTTGAACGTGTACGCATGCGGGAACACGGCGTCGGTTTCCTCCGTGTGGCGCATGTACTCCTGGATGCCGAAGTTGGGCACCCACAGGTCGAAGTGCAGCGCCGCGCCCATGCACACCGGCGACAGGTCGGTGGCGCCATGCGAGCCGGTGCGCACCTGGTACAGCGCCGCCAGGTCGGCGATGCGACGCAGGTGCGTGATGCCACCGGCATGCACGACTGTCGTGCGGATGAAGTCGATCAACTGGTTCTCGATCAGGTCCTTGCAGTCCCAGATCGTGTTGAAGATCTCACCCACCGCCAGCGGCGTCGTCGTGTGCTGGCGGATCAGCCGAAACGCCTCCTGGTTCTCGGCCGGCGTGGCGTCTTCCATCCAGAACAGGCGGAAGGGCTCCAGGTCCTTGCCCAGGCGCGCGGCTTCGATCGGCGTCAAACGGTGGTGCACGTCGTGCAGCAGATGCACGTCATCGCCGACCGCGCGGCGCACGGCGTCGAACAGTTGCGGCGTGTGGCGCAAGTACTTGCTCGTGTCCCAGTCGTGCTCCGAGGGCAGCGAGGCATCGGCCGGCTCGTAGAACATCGTGCCCCGGCCGACGCCATAGACCTTTTCCAACCCCGGCACGCCGCTTTGCGCGCGGATGGCGCGGTAGCCCATGGCCTTGTAGGCCAGCACACGTTCGACCGTCTCGTCGATGTCGCTGCCGTTGGCGTGGCCATAGACCATCACGCCGGTGCGGCTCGCCCCGCCGAGCAATTGGTACAGCGGCAGCCCGGCCGCCTTGGCCTTCAGGTCCCACAGCGCCGTGTCCACCGCGGCGATGGCGCTCATCGTCACCGGACCACGCCGCCAATACGCGCCGCGATACAGGTATTGCCAGATGTCTTCGATCTGGTGCGCGTCGCGGCCGATCAGGCAGGGGATGACGTGGTCGGTGAGGTAGCTCGCCACCGCGAGTTCGCGGCCGTTGAGCGAGGCGTCGCCCAGACCGGTGAGGCCCTGGTCGGTCTCGATCTTCAGCGTCACAAAATTGCGGCCGGGGCTGCAGACGATGACTTTGGCGGCAGTGATTTTCATCATGATCTTTGCAGGGGCTTTGTTGTCGGGCTACAAACCGCGTCTCGTTGTTGTCTCAACCGCTGGAGCGCCTCGCGATGAACCACCCCAAGCCGTCCCGTCTCACTGCCGCCGATTTCCACCCCGAGGTGATGAAGCTGTTCGACCAGTACGTGCATGGTGCGCTGGATCGGCGAGGCTTTCTCGATAAGAGTTCGCGCTTTGCGGCGGCCAGCGGCACCACGGCGGCGGGTCTGCTCGCGGCGCTGAGCCCGGACTTCGCCTACGGCCAGAAGGTGCCGCCCACCGACGCGCGCATCAAGACCGAGCGCGTGGAAATCGCTTCGCCCGCGGGCCACGGCAAGATCAACGCGCTCGTCGCGCGGCCTGCGAACGCGTCGGGCGCGCTGCCCGTCGTGCTCGTGATCCACGAGAACCGCGGCCTGAACCCGCACATCGAAGACATCGCGCGCCGCCTGGCCGTGGACAACTTCATCGCCGTCGCGCCCGACCTGCTGACCAGCGTCGGCGGCTACCCCGGCGACGAAGACAAGGCGCGCGACGCATTCGGCAAGATCGACCAGGCCAAGGCTCGTGAGGATTTCGTCGCGGCAGCCAACTACACGCGTGGAATCACTGGTGGCAACGGCAAGCTCGGCGCGGTAGGCTTCTGCTACGGCGGCGGCATCGTCAACTTCCTGGCCACGCGCGTGCCTGAACTCGTGGCTGGCGTGCCGTTCTACGGCGCGTCGGTGCCGGCCGACCAAGTGCCCAAAATCAAGGCCGAGCTGATGGTCGTGTACGCCGAAAACGACGAGCGCATCAACGGCATGTGGCCGGCGTACGAAGCCGCGTTGAAAGCGGCTGGCGTGAAGTACTCGGCCTTCAACTATGCCGGCACTCAGCATGGCTTCAACAACGACACGACGCCGCGGTACGACGAGAAATCGGCGACGCAGGCTTGGACGAGGACAGTGGCGTTGTTCAATCGGACGCTGCGCGCCTAGCTGCCAAGGCTGCATCTCTGGAGCCGCCGACCCGCCACAGGTCGAACCTGTACTCATGTGGGCCGACCCTGAGTCAGGGCTACAACGCGCGAAACAAGATCCCACGTCTTTACCCTGATGTACTGCCCGTGAAGCGATGCGACCTGTATCCCGACGATCTTCATTAGTGTTTCAGGTGCCCAGACGCCCTCCTGCCGCGGCAGCACCGAATACACAGCGGCACCGCTAACACCGCCAAGCCTTGGCGTTGGTTTCCGCTCGCCAGCAAGATTCTCCGCGTCGCGCCCGTAGCGAAGGAGCAAATCAAATTCACCACGGCCGCTCTCGGCATCTTCTTCATACGGGCCTGTGTAGACCTGAATAAGCGACGATGGCGTCAGGGTTGCATCGCGGTATGTCACGGTCTCTTTTGGATAACCTGCGACTACGTACTGGTCGCTTTTGGTTCCGCGCTGGGCAATGTTTGATTGGCCAAGGAATTGCCACCCTGCTCGCACTTGTCGTAGGAAGTCTTCATCCTTCAACTCAATGACACCGATGTCGAACGCGTCAGTGTCACGCGTGTAGTGAACCTGCGCGTGTCCCAGGTAGGAAATCTCCGACAAAGCAGCGCCGCGGTCGGGCACTCCGATTCGCTCGACGTTCACGTCTTTCAATACATGACCGGCAGTGATCAGCAATGGGCGGCCGTCAAGCTGAAAGAAGGTGCCAGTGCCGTGCACCTGAGCGCCCTCGTCCAATTTGTAGATCAGAGGCACTGTGCACGCAGCCAAGAATCGTTCGATTGATGCCAGCTCTTGGCGGGAATACTCGAAGCTCACATCACCGCCCCCAACTGCCAGGGCACGAACTCGTTCTGCCCGTACCCATGCAGCTCGCTCTTCGTCTTGCGGCCTGACGCCGTGTCGAGGATCAGGCGGAAGATGCGCTCGCCGCAGGCATCGACCGAATCGGCGCCATCGACGATGCCGCCGCAATCGAGATCGATGTCGTCTTCCTGCTTGCGCCAGAGCGCGCTGTTGGTCGAGAACTTGAGCGACGGGCTCGGCGCGCAGCCATACGCCGATCCGCGGCCGGTCGTGAAGCAGATCATGTTGGCGCCGCCGGCCACCTGGCCGGTCGCGCTCACAGGGTCGTAGCCTGGCGTGTCCATGAAGATCAGGCCGCGCGCGGTGGCCGGCTGCGCGAACTCGAGCACATCGACCAAATTCGTCGTGCCGCTCTTGGCGATGGCGCCCAGGCTCTTCTCCAGGATCGTCGTCAGGCCACCGGCCTTGTTGCCGGCCGAGGGGTTGTTGTCCATGCGCATGCCGTTGCGCGCGGTGTACTGCTCCCACCTCTTGATGCGCGTCAGCAGCTTCTCGGCGACTTCCTTGCTCACCGCGCGGCGCGTCAGCAGGTGCTCGCCGCCGTAGACCTCGGGCGTTTCGGAAAGAATGCCGGTGCCGCCGTTTCGCACCAGCCGGTCGATTGCCGCGCCGAGCGCCGGATTGGCGCTGATGCCCGAGTAGCCGTCGCTGCCTCCGCATTGCAGGCCGACGGTGATGTGACTCGCCGGCACCGGCTGGCGCTGGACCTTGTTCGCGTCGGGCAGCAGTTGCTTGATCAGCTCGACGCCGCGCGCCACGGTCTTGGCGGTGCCGCCCGTGTCCTGGATGTTGAAGGTGATCATGCGCGCGCCTTCCTGCAGGCCCTCTTGCGCCACCAGCCCCTGGATCTGGTTCGTCTCGCAACCCAGGCCAACCACCAGCACGGCGTGAAAGTTCGGGTGCTTGGCATAACCGCCGAGCGTGCGCCGCAGCACGCGCAGCTCCTCGCCCTCGCTGTCAGTCGCGCAGCCCATGCCGTGTGTGAGCGCGACGACGCCATCGACATTCGGGAACGGCGCCAACATCTCCGGATGGATGTCGCGCCGGAATTGGTCGGCGATCGCGCGTGCGGCCGTGGCCGAGCAGTTGACGCTGGTCAGCACGCCGATGTAGTTGCGCGTGGCGATGCGGCCGTCGGCGCGCACGATGCCGTCAAAGGTCGCAGGTGGGTTCGCGTAGACGGTCTGACTCGCCCCCGCACCCGGTTCATGCGAGCGCGCAAAGTCGGCGTACTCGAGGTTGTGCGTGTGCACATGCTGCCCGGGCGCGATGGCCTGCGTGGCGTGGCCGATGATCTGGTCGTAGCGACGCACGTCGTCGCCCGCCGCAATGGCGCGCGTGGCGACCTTGTGGCCGGGCGGCACCAGGCCCGTGATCGTGATGCCTTCGTCGGCGATCGCCGTGCCGCCGAGCAGTTGCGTGCGCGCGATGACGACGTTGTCGCGGGGGTGGATGCGGATGGTGGGGTTCATGGGCTTGTGCAATGTGTCGTCGAACGTCAGCCGGCCGCCAGCGCTTCAACGCCGGGCGGCACGGGGCGGTAGGGGTGGGCGCTCAACAGCGCCTCGTCGGGGTCGATGCGAAAGGCGACCTGTGTGGGCGCAGCGAAGGCGCCGTCGACCAGCGCGGGATGCACACCAGGCATCAAGTGATCGAACAACGGGCTCTCATCGAACTGCAGCTCGATCATGTCGCACTCCGGCGCGACTGCCGCCACGTTCAGGCTGTGCAGCGAGGCGATGGGTCCGGTCGGGTTGTGCGGCGAGAACTGCACGCCGGCATCGTGCGCGCGCTCGGCAATGCGCAACATCTCCCAGGGGCCGCCGCAATATTTGACGTCGGGCATCACCACGTCGTACAGGCCGGCTTCAAACAGCGGCGCAAAACCGGCGACGCCGATCTGCGTCTCGGCAGCGGCCAGCAGCACGCCCTGATCCCGGGCCGCGTAGCGCACACGCTGCAGGGCCGGCCAATGCGATGGCGTTTCAGGCAAGGGGCACTCGAACCAGTGCAAGCGCGCCGGGGCCAGCGACTGCAGCGTCTGCAGTGCACTCGCTTCATCGAAGCGCCAGTGGCAATCCACCATCAGCCGCGCGTCGCGGCCGATCGCGCCGCGCAACGCGAGCAGGCAGTCGATGCCGTGGGTCATGCGCTGCCGGCCTTCCACGGTGGCGCAGATCGCCGGCGTCAGGCCATCGAAGGGCGCGGCCTTGAAGGCCGTGAAGCCCAGCGCGGCCGCGCGTCGCGCGGTGGCGACGAAGCCGGCCGGCGTGCGCAGGGCGGTTGCCCGGTTGATGTTGGCGTAGGCGCGCACGCGCTGCCGCCGTGGCGGCCCGAGCGGGCCTTGCAAAGACTGCCCGCGCACGCGGGCCGTCAGTTCGAGCAAGGCTTGCTGCGCGGCACTGACGGCCGTGGCCTGCACCAGACCTCCCGGCCCCTGCGACGAGACGACGAGCGCGGCATGCACCTCGTCGAGCGCCAAGCCGCGGATGCGGTTGTCGAGCAGCTCGACCGCGCCACGCAGCATCGGCTCCCAGGCGTTGAGCGAGGCCTCGCCCCAAGCAACGTCGCCATCGCTCATGCGAACGGACACGAAGCACCAGTTCGTCTTTGGCGACACGTTGAGGACGTCGAATCCGACGTTGTTGACCGTGGCTGGCATCTTCGATCGCGGAGCGGCAGGCTTCAGTCAGCGCGGATGTTGCGCTCGGTGGCCAGCTTCTTCCAGCGTACGATGTCGTCCTGCACTCGCGTGGCGAAGGCTTGCTGCGCGATGGGGGACGGCCCGCAGCCGGTGGCGGCGATGCGCGCGCTGACCTCGGGGTCGGCCAGGGCCACATTGACGGCCTGGTGCACTTTCTCGATCACGGCTGGCGGCGTGCCGGTGGGCGCCAGCAGGCCGAACCAGGCCACAGTCTCGAAGCCGGCGTAGGTCTCGGCCATCGCGGGCACGTCCGGCAGGCTGGCGTGGCGCTTGGCCGTGGTCACGGCCAGCGCCTGCACCTTGCCCGATTTCAGGTGGCCCGACCATGGTGGCAGGTTGCCGATCATCACGTTGACTTCATTGGCCAGCACTGCGTTGACGGCAGGCGCAGCACCCTTGTACGGTACGTGGGTCATCTCGAAGCCGCCGAGGCTCTTCAGCAGTTCTGCCGACAGGTGCGACGAGCTGCCGATGCCGCCCGAGGCGTAGTTGAGCTTGCCCGGGTTGGCCTTGGCATAGGCCACGAACTCGGCCACCGTCTTGGCCGGCGTGCCGGGGCTGGCGACCATCACGTTCGGCGCCGTGCAGAACAGGGCCACCGGAACGAAGTCGCGCGCGGCGTCGTAGTTGAGCTTGGTGTAAATCGCCGCGTTAATGCCGTGCGAGCCGGCGTTGCCAACGATCATCGTGTAGCCGTCGGCCGGCGATTTGGCCACCACCTCGGAGCCGAGCACGCCACCGGCGCCAGGCTTGTTGTCGATCAGCACCTGCTGACCGAGCTCGCGCGAAACCCGATCGGCAATGATGCGGCCGGTGATGTCGGAGCCGTCGCCAGGGGCGCTGGGCACCACCCACCGCAAGGCCTTGGTCGGAAAGGTTTGCGCACTCGCATTGGCTGCCAGCAGCAGCGCTGCGAAGGCGATGGACAATCGTTGCACTCGGATCTCCTGGGTGTGGCGTTGGGGGTGCGAAGGATGGCTCAAGTCTCGTCGCTGCATCGAAAGGGTTCTTTCGCGCGCCGCTCGATCTCGCTCCAGCGCCAATCGATGCCCAGCCCCGGCGCGTCGGGCGCGACGGCTTCGCCGCCGGCGATGAGCACGCGCGAGTCGGCCACCGCGTCGAGTTGCGGAATGTGCTCCACCCAGCGCGCCGCCGGGCTCGCCGCGGTCAGGCTGACATGCAGCTCCATCAGGAAGTGCGGCGCGATCATCAGGTTGTGGCACTCGGCCAGATGCGCGACCTTGAGCCACGGCGTGATGCCGCCGATGCGCGCCACGTCCACCTGCAGGATCGAAGCTGCCCCGCGCTGCACATAGTCCGCGAACTGGCCGGGCGAGTAGAGCGACTCGCCGACGGCGATCGGCACCGGCGTCGATGCGGCCAGCCGCGCGTGGCCGTCGAGGTCGTCGGCCGGCAACGGCTCTTCGAACCAGGCGATGCCGAGGTCGGCGTACGCCGCCGCGCGGCGCAGCGCTTCGCTGAGCGTGAAGCATTGGTTGGCGTCGACCATGATCTCGAAGGCGTCGCCGACTGCTTGGCGCACCGCGCGCAATCGCGCCATGTCGTCGGCCACGCGCGGCAGGCCGACCTTGATCTTCGCGCCCTGAAAGCCGGCCTCCTTCGCAGCGACGGTTTCGCGCACGATGGCCTCGGTGCTCAAGTGCAGCCAGCCACCTTCGGTGGTGTACACCGGCGTGCGCTGGTGCGCGCCGCCGGCGGCTTTCCACAGCGGCCGACCATCTCGCTTGCAACGCCAGTCCCACAGCGCCGTGTCGATCGCCGCCAGCGCCAGGCTCGTGATCGCGCCGACGCTGGTGGCATGCGTAGCGAACAGCAGGTCGCGCCAGATCGCTCCGATGCACGCCGGATCGCGGCCGATCAATCGCGGCGCGAGGTGGTCGGCAAGCAGCGCGGTGACCGAAGATCCTCCCGTGCCGATGGTGTAGCTGTAGCCCACGCCCTCGCCACCGTCGTCGCAGCGGATGCGCACCATCGGCGTCTCCTGCACGACAAAGGACTGGATCGCGTCACTGCGCGGCACCGGGGGCGGCAGGTCGATGCGCCAGACATCGACCGAGACGATCTTGCTCACGGCCGGCCTCTAGAAACCCATCGTCCGCGGCAGCCACAGCACGATGGCCGGCACATAGGTCAGGATCACCAGACTCGCCAGCAACGGCACTAGCCACGGCAGGATCGCCATCGTCGTGCGCTCGACGCTCAACTTGGCCACGCGCGCGAGCACGAACAGCACCATGCCCATCGGCGGATGCAGCAAGCCGATCATCAGATTCAGCACCATCACCAGGCCGAAGTGCACTGGGTCAACGCCCAGCTTGTGGCAGATCGGCAGCAGGATCGGCACCAGGATCGTGATCGCGGCGGTCGGCTCCAGGAAACAGCCGACGAAGAGCATCAGCAGGTTGGCCATCAGCAGGAACAGCCACGGCTCCTTGGTCACGGCCAGCACCCACTCGGCGATCTGCGCAGTGACGCCGGTGGCGGTGAGCATCCAGCCGAAGATCGACGCCGCGGCAACGATGAACATCACCGTCGCCGTGGTCTCCACCGTGTCGAGGCTGACCTTGACGAACTGCTTGATCGTCATCGTGCGGTACCACACGAGGCCCAGGAACAACGCCCACGCACTGGCCGCAATCGCACCCTCGGTGGGCGTGAACAGGCCCGTCGTCATGCCGCCGATCAGCAGCACCGGGGTCATGATCGGCAGCACGGCCTGGAAGCGGAAGATGCGGTCGAGCACGAAGATCAGGATGATCGCGCCGAAGACCACCGGCTGCGCCGGCAGGCCGAGCTTGGCGACCAGGGCCCAGGTGACGAGCGGCCAGGCGATGACGAGGCCGAGTTCGATCATGGCGCGCCCGAAGCGGCTGCCGGAGAACTTGACGTCGCCGCCCCAGCCGTTCTTGTGCGCGAAGTACGCCACCGTGACCATCATCAGCAGCGCCATCAGCACGCCGGGCAGGATGCCGGCCAGGAACAGCGCGC
>JANOEG010000645.1:0-7929 GCA_031413095.1 Burkholderiales bacterium
GGTCGTATTGATAGGTCGCCTTAAAGACGCCTGGCAAGCTCGGCCCAAGACCTGACGTGAAGTCAATGCCCTCGAAGGTGAGGTTGTCGTTGGCGTCGTAGCCGTACTTGCGGGTGCCCACGCCGTTGGCCACGAGAGCAAGCTTGTCGTTGCGGTTGTACGTGTTGGTGATCTGCGATGGAGCGCTGCTCGGGTACGTGACGGTCTTGAGGCGGTTTCGCTGGTCGTAGGTGTAGACGGTCGCCGCTGACGAGCCCACCGTCTTGCTGGTCATGTTGCCGGCATCGTCGCGGCCGTACGTCGTGACGCCCACCTCGGGATGCGTGGCACTCGTCAGGTAGTAGCGCGTGTTGTAGCCGAAGCTGCGTGTCTGGCCGTTTTGCGCGATGGTGAGCGCTTGGTCGCGGCCGTTGCGGGTGATGCTGACGTTCGTTGCCGCCACGGGCGACGTGAGGGACATCAGGTAGGCGTTGTCGGGGTCGCCGTAGGCACGGTACGCGTAGGTGGTGGTGTAGTTGCGCTCGTCGCGCACTGCCGCGGTGGCCGCACCGTAGGTGAAGCCGCGGCTGCTGTTGTCGGCGTGTGTGACGCCCGTCGGGCGATCGAGGATGTCGTAGACAAAGGTGCGCCCGACGGTGGTTTGCCCGTGCAAGGACTGGAAGGTCTTGCGGCCGAGCGGATCGTGCCGGTAGGCGATGGCGATGCCCATCGTTGTGACGTTGGACACCCGCCCGAAGCCGTCTTCGGTGGTGACCTGCTGCAGCTTGTAGCGGGTGGCCGTGCGCAAGTTGGCCGTATAGGCGATCGTGGTCGGCGCGTTGATGGGCGGCGTGATGCCAGTCAGACGGTTCAAGCCGTCGTAGCTGTAGCTGGTGGTATAGCCCTCACCGTTCTTCTCCGACTCGATGTTGCCGGCTGCGCTGACCGTGCGTGTGATGTTGACGAGCTCAGGATGCGATTCGCTTCGCGGAATGCCGCGGTAGTAGTTGCTGAATGTGGAGATCAAGTTCCGCGGGCGCGTGATTTGACTGATGTCACCAGAGGCAAAGCGCAGGTAGCTGGTGGAGACGCCGTCGCGCGTCTCGGATGCGAGGTTGCCCTTCGTGTCCCAGGTGCGGGTGACGGCGCCGACACCGACTGTGGTTTCGTCAACGACTTGCTTGATGATCCAAAGGCCGGTGTTGTAGTAGTAGGTGAGGTTGGTCGTGCGGTTGCCGGCGTTGGGGCCTGCTTCGACCACCTGCCCTGGGTTGCCGTACGTGTCGTGGTTCGAGAAGGTGGTGGTGTAGGTCGCGCCGTTGCGGTTGATGACGCGCTGAGTGAGGATTGGCGCGCGATAGTCAAGGTCAGAGCGGTTGCCGAACGCACCCGGCCGCTTGTTGTCCTCGCTTGAAATGACCTGAGATGCCCAAGTGAGCGTCTCAGTCTGCTGGTTGGCCATCACCGTCTGGTAAAGCAGCCCGACGCGCCACACCTCTCCCGAGGAGGCGAAGTTGGCGCCCCAGTGACGGTAGGTAACGAGACCGGCAGGCGTCGTTACTTCCGTCATGTCGTACTGCGGCACGCTCGGGTTTGTCAGATAGTTCCCTGGCGTGTACTTAAACGACCAACTCCCGCCGTCGCTGGTGGTCTTGGAGGTGAGCACTGCAGAGCGGCTCGCCGCGTTGGTTGTGGTGTCGAACCACGTGTAGCTGTAGCCGTAGTTGACCGTACCGCCTTGCGGGTAGGTCATTTGCCGCATCTGGTAGTTGTTGGCGTTGTCGCTACTGACGACGCCGTTGTGTGCGTAGCGCCAGTAGGTCGCCGCAGCGTCAGGACGCTGCACCTGCGTGAGGTAGTGGCGCGCAGCCACGCCACTCACGGCCAGATAGGAGTACGTCCACACGCGGCTCGCGCCGGTGCCGTTTGCCACGGTGATGGTCTGGACACGGCGGCTTACCAAGCCTGAGTCAAGGTAGCTGAAGACAATAGAGCGGTTGTCGCTCGTCGCGACACTGTTGATCTGAGCGCTGCCGCTGACGGTGTCATAGGTAATCGAAGCCCAGTTGCCATTGCGATCGGAAATCCGGGTCGTGTACCAGGCATAGACCGCGTTGACGCTGCCGCCGTCCTCCCGATACGACCTTGTCATCTCGTAGCGGATACCTTCGGGCGAAGTCACAGCCAGACCGCTACCGAAGCACTCTGCCCTCCAGCGCTGCGCGGTCATCATCGCGGGTGAGCCGCCGGAGAACGCTAGCACTTGACGGCTTCCGTCTGGCAACTCGATGACCGGGTTGTCGACGATGGATGCGGCGTTCGTGTTCGAGCAAATGTTCAGATCGCGCGGCTTGATTACACGGCCGAAGTGCATGGTCCACCCCATGCCACCGAGCATCGTGCCATTGTTGGCGTCGGCTGGATTCAGCGGGTTGATCCGGCTGCTGTTGAAAGAGCGGATGACCTTTAGGTCAAAGCCGCCCTCGCCAGGAAGGTAGATGTCCGTGGACTGAATCTGCAGCGTCCCGGTGAACGGGTCTACGTTCTCGGTGACGTGTTGGTTCACGTAGTCCCGATTGGGGTAGATGCCAGGGTCTTTGTAGAAGTCGGGCAGCGACTCTTGCGCGAAGACGCTGGCGCAGAACACCGCAGCCACAAAACCGCCAAGTGCCTTGAGTTGGCTTTGAACGAGCGACACGTTAACTCCTTGACCTCGATAAGTAGCTGCAGCGCTGCTGCATGACAGACCATCCGCGCACCAGCGTTGCGATGGCAAATCACGGGTCAAGGCATGGACGCGCTTGCGCGCAGCGCCTTCCTCCTCCCGCAATGCCAGCAAATGCTGGATTCGATTGCGGGCGTGAGTGTGCGAAAAGCGCGCGGCCCAAGCACTCGTCAGAACTGTCGAGAGGGTTTGCGTGACGCCGAAACAGGGGGTGACGTGATGTCATGGGATTGACCGTGTCAATCGTTGCGCAGCGAGCGCCGGCAGCAGATAGGCTCGTTCCCTGCGACACCGACTTACGGGCCAATGCTTGGACGGCAACTTGTAACAAGGCGGACGCACGATCCGGACCACACCACCCTCCCGCTTCGCGCCTCGGCGTCGACGGGAGCAACGTCCTGAGAAACCACATC
The DNA here is from genome assembly GCA_031413095.1 of Burkholderiales bacterium. GTDB lineage: Bacteria > Pseudomonadota > Gammaproteobacteria > Burkholderiales > Burkholderiaceae_C > CADEEN01. The sequence goes on from JANOEG010000645.1 coordinate 3,118, forward strand.
CAGCGATGGGGGCAGCCTATTGCGACGCACCTGCCCGACAGCACTCCTGGCACGCAGCGGCACGACCCAGCGAACGCTCGCTTTCGCTACTACCAAATGACTGTTGTGGGTAGTTCTGAGACGCTCGCTACATCGAGCTCGATGTCCGCTTCGTAGCCAGTGCCGGAGTTGGGCGCTGCCCACTCGCGCTGGCTAGGTTCGATCGGCCCTTTGCTGATCGCGACAACGTCGAAGGTCTCGGTGCCTAATTCATCGATCGGCGCGCGGCCTGCGGGAAGCCCTTGCTCGTAGCACCGAGCAAGGGCCGATCAAACACCAGCCCACAGCCCCCGCTTCACTCCGCCTGAATATTGTTCGCCTTCACCACGTCGCCCCACAACTTGTAGTGGGTGCGGGTCAGCGCGCCGAGCTGTTCTGCCGTGCCGCCGCCCGGCTCGTCGCCGCGCTCGAGGATGCCCTTCGTGACGGCCGGGTCCTTCATGGCCGTGTTGATCGCGCTGTTGGCCTTGGCGACGATGTCGGCGGGCAGGCCCGGCGGTCCGTAAAGACCGATGAACGAGATGATGACGAAGTCCTTGATGCCGGCCTCGGTGGTGGTGGGCACATCCGGAAACAGGGCCTCGCGCTTGGCGCCGGTGACCAGCAGCGGCCGCAGCTTGCCGTCCTTGATGAAGGGCGCGACCACGGAGGTGGCGTCGAACATCGCGTCGAGGCGTCCGGCCATCAGGTCGATCATTGCCGGGCTGCTGCCCTTGTACGGCACGTGATTCATCGCCGGGCCGCCCATGCGCTCGCGCAGCAGTTCCATCGTCACGTGCACCAGCGAGCCTGCGCCCCCGGTCCCGTAATCCATGCCCTTGCCCGCCTTGGCCTTCGCCTTGGCCGCCTCGACGAACTGCGCGTAGGTCTTGATGGGGGATGAGGCCGGCACGGCCAGCACCAGCGACGACTGCAGCATCACGCCGATGGGGGTGAGCTGCCGCGGGTCGATCATGCCGAGCTTCGTATAGAAATGCTGCGAGATCGTCATCGAGCCGTTGCCGACCAGCAGCTTCTGGCCGTCCGGCGGCGCCTTCAGCACCTCGACGGCCGCGAGGTTGCCGTTGACACCGGCCTTGTTGTCGATGACGACCGGCTGGCCGAGCGTGGTCTGCATGCTGGCCATGAGCACGCGGCCGGCAAAGTCGGTCTGCCCGCCGGGCGGGAAGCCCACCATCAGCGTGACGGGCTTGGTGGGCCAGGCGGTTTGCTGCGCCCATGCGGCCGGCAGCGCGAGGGTGCCGAGGCCGAGCGCGAAGAGGCCCAGGCGCAGCGCCGAACGGCGCAGAGAGTCGTGCGTTGTGGTTTCCATCAAGTGCTCCAGTCGTGCGCCAAAGATGCGGACGCGGCCCAACGATAGTCAGCGCACGGACGCAGCAGAACCGGTATTAACCCAAGGCCGTCGCCGCCACCCGCCGATAGTCGCTCGGCGCCATCCCCAGATGCGCGCGGAACACGCGGCTGATGTGAGCCATGTTGGAAAAGCCGAAGCCGAGTGCGCTGTTCACGCGCATCGGGCCCCTGGAGAAAGGTTACCAATGATGCAAGTCTGATCGCTGCTCGCGTGGGTTTCGAATCTGAGAATCACCCCAGCGGAACAAGCAGTTTTAAGGAGCCGCCCGGGTGAATACAAGACAGGCTGATGGCGTGGAGGTGGGCAGCGCGTCGCTTCTTCGCATTGGATCGTCAGTCACTGTGCTGAGCCCCGGCAAAAGTGGCTATGAGATCAAGGGCAGTGCGGCAGTGGTGTTGGCCTGCGTCGCGCTGGAAGGCCATGCAGATCGGCGACGGATGTCGGCGCTGCTGTGGCCGGAGTCGGAGCCGGGACAAGCGCGTAGCAACCTGAGGGTGTTGACACACCGCATCAACCAGAGGTTCGGCAGCGAGCTGCTGGTGGGATCGGAGCGCTTGGAATTCGATGCGTCGCTGGCGCAGGTCGAACTGCACGACGTCGAGGTGGTGCTGGCCGCCTTGGCGGCGGGCGGCGCCGTGCACTGCGAACTGCTTGCCGAAGCCGGCTTGGGGGCCGCACATGCCGGCGACGATCTGCGGGCATGGCTGGAGGGTGCGCGCCAGCGACTCAACCAGGTGCAACTCGTGCGGCTCGGCGAGGCACTGACCGAAGCGCTGGCGTTCGCGCGACACGGGCGCGCGGTGGCGTTGGCCAGGGCCTGTATTCAGCTCGATCCCTTGAGCGAGGATCGACACCGGCGGCTGATGGAGGTGCTGGTGCACGCGGGCGACCGCGCGGCCGCACTGTCCGCGTACGAGGGCTGCAAAGCGGCTCTTCAGGAGCATCTGGGTGTGCAGCCTGGCGAGCTGACGCGCATGGTTCAGCTGCGCATCCTTCAGGAACAGGCCTTGGGGCCTGCGCAGGATGGGCAGCCGCTGCCCGGGGCCGACGAGCCCACGACGCCGGGTGCTGCGAGATGCCACCCTCTGGTCGAGCGCGAAGCCGTTTTGGCACAGGCCCAGGCCGCGCTCGCCCAAGGCACGCATGTGGTGGTGCAGGGCGAACCGGGGGTCGGCAAGACGCGACTGTTGCGTCAACTGTCGGCGGGGGCGGAGCGCCAGACAGAGCAGGTGTCGCTGCACGCCGCACTCCGGCAGGAGCCGTATGCGGCGCTGGCGCAACTGCTGCAGGAGGTGCATGCGCGGCGCAAGCCCCGCATGGCCACTCCCGAGCAGATCGAGCTGGCCCGGCTGGCGCCGCTGGCCTTTGCGGATGTGAAACCGTCCGAGTCGGCACTGTCGGCGCCACGGCTGCACGCGGCGCTGCGGCACTGGTTCGCGCGCCTGGGCGATGCCGGGGTGCGGGTGCTGGTGCTGGACGATGTTCAGTACGCCGATGCGGCGTCACAGGCGGCGTTCGCATCCTTGTTGGACAGCACACCCGACGCTGCCGGACGCATGCCGGCGCTGTTGATGGCGCACCGCAGCGCGGAGGCGGAGGCGGTGCTCGACGAAGCGGTGACGCAGGCGCAGGCGCGGCACCACGCACAGCGCGTCGAGCTGCCGCGGCTGACGCCGTTCGGCGTGCAAGCGCTGCTCGCGGCAATGGATGCGGCGCCGCGCGCGGCTGAGCCCGGCGCGCTGGCGCAGCATCTGCACAAGCGCACGGGTGGCAACCCGCTGTTCGTGATCGAGCTGGCCCGACAGGCGCTGGAACACGGCGAAGCCTCCGGCGCAGCCGACCTACAGGCACTGCTGGGGGCCAGGCTTCAGCGCTGCAGCGCGACCGCTCAGCAGGTGGCCGCGGTGGCTGCCGTGGCGCCCGAGCACTTCACGGTCGAGCTGGCCGCAGCGGTGTCGGGGCAGACAGCGCTGGCGCTGATGCCGGCGTGGCGGGAGCTGGAACAACGAGGGTTGTTCGCGGGGCAGGGGCTGGCGCACGACCTGATCAAGGACGCCGTGTTGGCGGCACTGCCCGAGCCGATCCGGCGGGTGCTGCACGGGCAGGTTGCGCACTACCTCGAAGGCCAAGGCCAGCAGGGAGCGGCGGTGCTGCGGCACTGGGTGGCCGCAGACGATGCCGATCGGGCGCTGCCGCACGCGGCGTATCAGCTGTACACCGCCAGCGCAGTGGGGCTGCCGACGATGGAGGTCGAGTTGCTCGGACTGCTCGAACGCAGCAGTGACGCCGTCCTGATGAACAACCTGTGGCTCAGCGCGGAGATAGCCAACGGCGGGGATTCTTCGCCCCTCCCGGCGGTGGAGGTCTGGTCGCGCCTGCGCACCCTGAGGTCCAGGGTCGAAAAGCTTGCGCAGCAAGGCGACAGCGCGAGCTGGATCGCCTTCGAGACGGCGCGGCAGCGCTTCTTCATGGAGCAGTCGATCGAGGCAGCCCAGACGATCCTTGCCACCGCCGCCGATGCCCTGCCTCCCTCTGGCATGGAGCGAGCCTATTTGGAGTACGCGCTTGCGGGCTGCGCCATCCAACTTCGAGGCGATCCACGCGTTCATGCACAACGTGGCAAAGCAGCCCTGGCAGGCTTGCCGAAGCAGATCTCGCTGTCACGCCTGCGCAAGCTGATCGACATGCTCACCGCCATCACCCTCGACCCGATCGAAGGCATCCGGTCGCAGGCTGCAAGGCGGCGCGCCGGTCGGCAGCGCGGCGACATGGGCCTGGTCGCCGAAGCCACGTTCGCCATGGCCTACATCCACGGCGGCATGGGCAGCCATGCCCGGTCGTTGCGTCACTTCCTCCGGGCGGCTCAAGCGCAGCCCGGCGCCGTGGAGACCGATCGATTTCAGAACCGATTCCTGGCCGGCGTCGAAGCGCTGAACTCGGGTCACTACGCGCTTTCGCAACGCCTGCTCGCCGTGAGCGAGGGTTGGAGCCTGAATGCGAAGGTGCCGATCTTGTTGAGCCTGATGCAGCTCCGGCTGGGCGACATCCGGCGGGCCGTGTCGAGCGTCGATAGCATCGACCTGGAGCCCGTGCGGCGGGACTTTCCCGTGCTCTTGGTCCACGCCTATGTCTGTGCTGAACTGGACCAACTCGAAGGTCGTGATCCGCGGCCCAGGCTGACGCGGCGTCTCGAACAGATGCTGGCGCTGGGCATGAGCGAGCCCTTCGTGGGGTTGATGACCTGGGAACTCCAGCGGCGGACTGCCTGCGCCGGCGACAGGCTGGCCGCAGGCGAGGCGCTCCTTGCAGCGCTGCGGCGCACGCACTCAAGAGACGCCAGGCACGTCCCGGTCTTGCTCGACGTTGCCGAGGCGCGAGCCGAAACCAACACGCCGGGATCGGAGCAACTCGCCGCCGAG
>JANOEG010000646.1:0-3212 GCA_031413095.1 Burkholderiales bacterium
CATGCATCGAAACATTTGCCCCCGAACCCGGCGCGGTCTCGCGGCAGACCATCCATGCGTCGCCGGCCGCGGATCGCCGGCTGCACCGCGATCGAAATGCACCCTGTCGCAGCTCGGCAGCGGCTACGGCGCGCAGAACAAGCCGCGCTCTCACGTTGTCGCCTATGACTTCGGCGTCAAGCACAACATCCTTCGCATGTTGGCCAGCCGCGGCTGCCGCATCACCGTCGTGCCGGCACAGACCCCGGCGGCCGATGTGCTGGCACGAAAACCCGACGGTGTGTTCCTCAGCAATGGCCCCGGTGACCCCGAGCCTTGCGACTACGCGATTGCCTCCACGCGCACGATCATCGAGCGCGGCCTGCCGACCTTCGGCATCTGCCTTGGCCACCAGATCCTGGCATTGGCCTCGGGTGCGAAGACCTTCAAGATGAAGTTCGGCCACCACGGCGCCAACCATCCGGTGAAGGATCTCGACAGCGGGCGCGTATCGATCACCAGCCAGAACCACGGTTTTGCCGTCGATGAGAAGACGCTGCCATCGACGTTGCGCGCGACCCATGTCAGCTTGTTCGACGGAACGTTGCAAGGCCTCGCGCGCACTGACAAACCCGCGTTCTGCTTTCAAGGCCACCCCGAGGCGAGCCCGGGACCACATGACATCGCCTACCTGTTCGACCGCTTCGTGAAGCTGATGGAAAAGAACTGAGATGCCGAAGCGCACTGACCTCAAAAGCATCCTCATCATCGGCGCCGGCCCGATCGTGATCGGCCAGGCCTGCGAGTTCGACTACTCCGGCGCGCAAGCCTGCAAGGCGCTGCGCGAGGAGGGCTACCGCGTCATCCTCGTCAACAGCAACCCGGCGACGATCATGACCGACCCCGGCATGGCCGATGCGACCTACATTGAGCCGATCACCTGGCAGGTCGTCGAGAAGATCATCGCCAAGGAGCGCCCGGATGCGGTGCTGCCGACGATGGGCGGCCAGACGGCGCTGAACTGCGCGCTCGATCTACACAAGCATGGTGTGCTGGCCAAGTACGGTGTCGAGATGATCGGCGCCAACGAAAAGGCGATCGAGAAGGCCGAGGACCGTCTGAAGTTCAAGGACGCGATGACGTCGATCGGCCTCGATTCTGCCAAGAGCGGCATCGCGCACACGCTCGAAGAAGCCTGGGCGGTGCAGAAGCGCATCACCGCCGAGATCGGTGGCTCGGGGTTCCCGATGGTCATCCGCCCCAGCTTTACGCTCGGCGGCACCGGCGGCGGCATCGCCTACCACCCGGAAGAGTTCGAAGAGATCTGCAAGCGCGGCATCGACCTCTCGCCGACGAACGAACTGCTGATCGAGGAGTCGCTGATCGGCTGGAAGGAGTTCGAGATGGAAGTCGTGCGCGACCGCGCCGACAACTGCATCATCGTCTGTGCGATCGAGAACCTGGACCCGATGGGCATCCACACCGGCGACTCGATCACCGTCGCACCCGCACAGACGCTGACCGACAAGGAATACCAGCTGATGCGCAACGCCTCGATCGCGATCCTGCGCGAGATCGGCGTCGACACCGGCGGCTCGAACGTGCAGTTCTCGATCAACCCGAAAAACGGGCGGATGACGGTCATCGAGATGAATCCGCGGGTGTCGCGTTCGTCGGCGCTGGCGAGTAAGGCGACCGGCTTTCCGATCGCCAAGGTTGCCGCAAAGCTGGCCGTCGGCTACACGCTCGACGAGTTGCGCAACGACATCACCGGCGGCGCGACGCCAGCGAGTTTCGAGCCGAGCATCGATTACGTGGTGACGAAGATCCCGCGCTTCGCATTCGAGAAGTTTCCTGCCGCCGACCCGCACCTGACGACGCAAATGAAATCGGTCGGCGAGGTGATGGCGATGGGCCGCACCTTCCAGGAGAGTTTTCAGAAGGCGCTGCGCGGCCTGGAGACGGGCATCGACGGCCTGACCTCGCGCAGCACCGACCGCGACGAGATCATCGAGGAGATCGGCAGCGCGGGGCCAGAGCGCATCCTCTTCCTCGGCGACGCGTTCCGCTTGGGTATGTCGCTCGAAGAAGTGTTCGAAGAGACGAACATCGACCCGTGGTTTCTGGCGCAGATCGAAGAATTGATTGGCATCGAGAAGACGCTGTTGGCACGCACGCTGGACAGCCTGGGCAAGGATGAGCTGCGCTTCCTGAAGCGCAAGGGCTTCTCCGACAAGCGCATCGCCGGTCTGATCAAGACGCACCAGCATGCCGTGCGCGAGAAGCGCCATGCGCTCGGCGTTCGCCCCGTGTACAAGCGCGTCGATACCTGCGCCGCCGAGTTCGCCACGCAGACGGCCTACATGTACTCGACCTACGACGAAGAGTGCGAGGCCGAGCCGACCAACAACAAGAAGATCATGGTCCTTGGTGGCGGCCCGAACCGCATCGGCCAGGGCATCGAGTTCGACTATTGCTGTGTGCATGCGGCACTGGCGATGCGCGAAGACGGCTACGAGACCATCATGGTCAACTGCAACCCGGAGACCGTCTCCACCGATTACGACACCAGCGACCGCCTGTACTTCGAACCGGTGACGCTCGAAGACGTGCTCGAGATCGTCGACAAGGAAAAGCCAGCCGGCGTGATCGTGCAGTACGGCGGCCAGACGCCGTTGAAGCTGGCGCTCGATCTGGAGCGTGCCGGCGTGCCGATCATCGGCACCTCGCCCGACAGCATCGACATTGCCGAAGACCGCGAGCGTTTTCAGAAGCTGCTGCACGAGCTCAAGCTGCGCCAGCCGCCGAATCGCACCGCGCGCACCGAAGAGCAGGCGATGCTGCTCGCACAGGAGATCGGCTACCCGCTCGTCGTGCGGCCGAGCTATGTGCTCGGCGGCCGGGCGATGGAAATCGTGCACGGCGACAAGGACTTGGAGCGCTACATGCGTGTGGCGGTGCAGGTTTCGGAGAAGTCGCCGGTGCTGCTCGACCGCTTCCTCGACGATGCGATCGAGGTCGATGTCGATTGCATCAGTGACGGCACCGACGTGATGATCGGCGGCATCATGGAACACGTCGAGGCCGCCGGCATCCACAGCGGCGACTCGGCCTGCTCACTGCCGCCGTATTCGTTGTCCACCGAGCTGCAGGACGAGATGCGCCGCCAGACGACGCTGATGGCCAAGGCGCTGAAGGTGATCGGCCTGATGAATGTGCAGTTCGCGATCCAG
>JANOEG010000647.1:0-5502 GCA_031413095.1 Burkholderiales bacterium
CACGACGACGAGCAAGGAAATTGCCCAGGTCGGCGCCATCTCGGCCAACTCCGACGAGTCGATCGGCAAGATCATTGCCGATGCGATGGACAAGGTCGGCAAGGAAGGCGTCATCACCGTCGAAGACGGCAAGTCGCTCGACAACGAGCTGGACGTTGTCGAAGGCATGCAGTTCGACCGCGGTTATCTCTCGCCCTACTTCATCAACAACCCCGAGAAGCAGGCCGCGATTCTCGACAACCCGTATGTGCTGTTGCACGACAAGAAGATCAGCAACATCCGCGAGCTGCTGCCGACGCTGGAGCAGGTGGCCAAGGCCGGCCGTCCGCTGCTGATCATTGCCGAAGAAGTCGAAGGCGAAGCGCTGGCGACTCTCGTCGTCAACACCCTGCGCGGCATCCTGAAGGTCGTGGCCGTCAAGGCGCCGGGCTTCGGTGACCGCCGCAAGGCCATGTTGGAAGACATCGCCATCCTGACCGGCGGCAAAGTCATCGCCGAAGAAGTCGGCTTGACGCTCGAGAAGGTCACGCTGGCCGATCTGGGCCAGGCCAAGCGCGTCGAGGTGGGCAAGGAGAACACCACGTTGATCGACGGCGCCGGCGCTGCAGCCGACATCGAAGCACGCGTCAAGCAGGTCCGTGTGCAAATCGAAGAAGCCACCAGCGACTACGACCGCGAGAAGCTGCAAGAGCGCGTGGCCAAGCTGGCCGGCGGTGTGGCACTCATCAAGGTCGGCGCTGCCACCGAAGTCGAGATGAAGGAAAAGAAGGCCCGCGTCGAGGACGCGCTGCACGCCACGCGTGCCGCCGTCGAAGAGGGCATCGTCGCCGGTGGCGGCGTCGCGTTTCTGCGTGCGCGCGCTGCGGCCGGTGCCATCAAGGGCGACAACCCCGACCAGGAAGCCGGCATCAAGATCGTGCTGCGCGCGATCGAGCAGCCGCTGCGCGAGATCGTCTACAACGCCGGCGGCGAGCCGAGCGTGGTGGTCGCCGCGGTGATCGCCGGCAAGGGCAACTACGGCTTCAATGCGGCCAACGACACCTACGGCGACATGATCGAGATGGGCATCCTCGATCCGACCAAGGTGACGCGCATGGCGCTGCAGAACGCGGCGTCGGTGGCATCGCTGATGCTGACGACCGAAGCCATGGTGGCCGAGTCGCCGAAGGAAGACGCTCCCGCGATGGGCGGCGGCGGAATGGGTGGCATGGGCGGCATGGGCGGCATGGATATGTAATTGCCGGCCGTCCGATCGAGCGGGCAGCCTTGGCTGCCGCTCATCGCACGATCATTGCTAGTTGAAAGGGGCCAGCGGCAATGCCGCTGGCCTTTTTTCTTGCGGGTCAGAATGTGTACATGCGTGGTTTGATCGTTGTCTTGCTGGCTCTCGCTTTCGGTGTCGCGTATGCGCAAGAGCAGCGCCCCCGCATCGGCCTCGTGCTCTCCGGCGGCGGCGCGCGTGGCCTGGCGCATGTCGGCGTGCTCAAGGTGCTCGAAGAGCAGCGCATCCGCATCGATGCCGTGGCCGGCACCTCGATGGGCGCCATCGTCGGCGGCCTCTATGCCAGCGGCATGAGCGCGCAAGAGGTCGAGCGCGAAGTGCGTGCCATCGACTGGACGAACGTCTTCGAGCCGCGCCAGGAGCGCCAGCACCTCTCGCAGCGGCGCAAGGAAGAAGACTTCGAGTTCTCGGCCCTGTTCGAATTCGGCCTGCGTGACGGCGAGCTGCGGGCTCCCGTGGCTGCCGTCAACACGCGCCGCCTGGAGTCGCTGCTGCGCCGCTACACGCTGCCGGTGCGCACTGTCGATGGATTCGACCGACTGCCGATCCCGTTCCGCGCTGTTGCCACCGATCTGGAAACCGGCGACGCCGTCGTGCTCGACCGTGGGGACCTGTCGACGGCGCTGCGCTCCTCGATGAGCGTGCCGGGCGTGTTCTCGCCGATCGACGTCGATGGCCGCGTGCTGGGCGACGGCGGCCTTGTCAACAACGTGCCGATCGATGTAGCGCGTGCGATGGGCGTCGATGTGGTGATCGTCGTCAACGTCGGCACGCCGCTGGCTGGGCGCAACTCGCTGTCGTCTGCGCTCGGGGTGACGACGCAGATGATCAACATCCTCACCGAACAGAACGTGCAGCGCAGTCTGGCCACGATGACTGAGCGCGACGTGCTCGTGGCGCCGCAGCTCGGCACGCTGACGGCGGGGGATTTCGAGCGCAGCGCCGAACTCATCGCCATCGGCGAGCGAGGCGCGCAGGCCGCGCTCGCCCGCTTGCAACCGCTGGCTCGCAGCGCCGACGAGTATGCGCAGTGGCGGGCTGCCCTGCCCTCCGGCGCGCCAAAGCACGCGTCAGAGACCGCGCTGGCTGCCGTGGGCTTCGAAGGCGACACCGTCACCAACCCGGCACGCTTTGCGGCCCAACTCGAATTGCAACCCGGCCAGCCCTTCGACCGCGCGCGCGCCGAGCGCGACGTGCGCACGTTGATGTCCAGCGGCGACTACCTGCGCGTGGACTACCGAATCGTCACGCGCGGCGGCCGCGACGAACTGGTGTTCGACCTCGACGACAAACCCTGGGGCCCGAACTACCTGCGCGTCGGCCTCGATCTGTCCACCGACTTCGACGGCCGAGGCAGCTTCAACCTGAAGCTGAGCCACAACCGCCACTGGCTCACCCCGAGCGGCACCGAGTGGCGCAACCGTGTGCAGATAGGCGCCGTGCCGTCGCTGTTCAGCGAGATCTACCACCCGCTGAACTGGACCCTTGGCATCTCCAACGACTGGTTCGTCGCCGCCTATGCCGGCATCGAGCGGCGCAACGGCACGCTTTACGACGAGCGCGGCGACGAGTTGGCGCGCTACAAGCGCAACGACAGCCGCGTCGGTCTCGACATCGGCCAGCCGTGGGGCCGTTTCGGAGAGGTACGCCTGGGCCTCATGTCACAACGCATCAGCGCCGAGCCAACGCTCGTCAGCGCCGACGTGACCGGCGTGCCAAGGAAGGTGCACTCCACTGATGTTGGCGCACGGCTGGCCGTCGTCGTCGATCAACTCGACTACGCAAACTTTCCCACGCTCGGCTACCGGCTCGTCGGCCAGATGTCGCTCGGCGAACGCAGCACTGCAGGCCGCTTCCAGCAGCTAGAAACCTCGGCGCTGGGCGTACAGACTTTCGGCGCGCACAGCTTCAGCCTCTTTGGTGCGTTGCGTGGTGCCAGCCAGCGCGAGCCGCAGGCCATCGGCGGCTACGCGCTCGGCGGCTTTCACCAGCTCTCCGGCTACCGCGACGGCCAACTGCTCGGCAACTACGTCGCTTTCTCCCGCCTCACCTGGTACTGGCGCCTGCCTTACTCACCGCTCGCCGCGCGCGGCCTGTTCCTCGGCGCGACAGCGGAAACGGGCAACTCGTGGGCAACCAGGCTGGATGTGCGTGAAGGCCAGTTGCGCACCGGCATGAGCGTGTTCGTCGGCGCGGACACGGGCCTGGGGCCGCTGTACCTCGGCCTGACGCATGCGCCGCGAGGGGAGACTGGGGTGGCGTTGTTCTTGGGCCGGCCGTAGAAAACTCCGGCCGGCGTCAGGATCTTGATGCCAGCTCGGCCACCACTTCCGCCACGCGCCCTGGCTGCTCATGCACGATCCAATGCGTGGCTCCAGGCACGTGCTGCAGAGCAAGTTCGGATACAAAGGCGTCGAGCCCCTCGAGCAACGCCGTTGGCAGCGCGGTATCCGCATCGCCCCACATCACAGTGGTCGGCACGCGCACCGTCGTCATCTCGGCCGGCAACGCGAGCGTGTGGATCGCATCGCTGGCTGACGTTGGTGGCCGCAGCGGCGACGCGCGGTAGTAGTTGAGCCCGCCGTTGAGGCCGTGCCGCCAGACCTCGCGGTAGCGTGCGCGGGTCGGCGCGTCGAGCCACGCACTGCCACCCATGCTCTCGAAAAACGGCCACAGCCGCGCGAAGTCGTTCTCGGCGAGCAATGCCGCAGCGTCGGGGCGGCAAAGAAAGGTCATGTAGGCGCTGGCCGCTTGTTGCGCCGGGTTGTCGCGCAGCTCGCGCAGGAAGGTGGCAGGGTGTGGCGAGTTGATGATGAGCAGGCGGCGCAGCAGTTCGGGCTTCAGCGCAGCGAAGTTCCAGGCGACTGCGCCACCCCAGTCGTGCGCGACGAGCAAGTCGATCGGCGCGCCCTGCTGTGCGATCAGCGCCGCGACGTCAGCCACCAGGTGCTTGGCGCGATACGCCTCGACCTCCACTGGCGCGCTCGATCGTTCATAGCCGCGCAGGTTCGGCGCCACGCAGTGCACGCGGCCCTCCAGGCGCTGCATGACCTCGTCCCACACGAATGCCGCTTCGGGAAATCCGTGCAGCAGCAATGCACGCGGCAATCGCGGCGCCTCGGTGTTCGCACGGCACGAAAGCATGATGCCGTGCGGCAGTGTGGTGTCGAAGCACCGAATGGACATACCTATGGCGCCACCCAGCCGCGCAGGGTCAACGCCGCGTCTTCCACCCCCGTGCGCTTCAACGCCGAGAACAGCGTGATGCCAATGTCGGCCTCGTCACTCGAATACGCACCAAGCGCCGCCGTCGTGGCATTGAGCGACGCATCGGCCTCCTTGCGCGACAGCTTGTCGGCTTTGGTCAGCAGCACCAGCAGCTTGACGCTGCCGTTGCGCACGCGCTGGCCGATCCATTCGAGCAGGCGGTGGTCCAGCTCGGTCAGGCCCAGCCGTGAGTCGGCGAGCAGCACGACGCCGGAGAGATCACGCCGCTGCGCCAGGTAGTCGGCCATGACTTGCTGCCAGCGCAGCTTGGCGTCGCGCTCCACCGCCGCGTAGCCGTAGCCCGGCAGGTCGGCGAACAGCGCGTCGGGTGCATCGGCCGGGCCCAGTTCAAACAAGTTGATGTGCTGCGTGCGCCCTGGCGTCTTCGACGCAAAGGCCAGCCGCTTTTGCTGCGCCAACGTGTTGATCGCGGTCGACTTGCCGGCGTTGCTGCGGCCGACAAACGCAATCTCGGGCAGCTCCGGCAGCGGCAACTGGTCGAGCTGTGCAGCGGTGGTGAGGAAGCGCGCGGTGTGCGTCCAGGCCAAGGCTTGTTGCGCGGGGGAACGAGGGGCAGTGGGCTTGGACATTCGGCATTGTAAAATTCGATGGTTTTGCGCCCGGGCACACCGCCTGGACATCACCCCAACATTCAGGCCCGCGACTCCATGAAGGCTCGTTATCTGCTGCTCGGCGCCCTCGCCGCCTTTGCTCATGTGGCTTCTGCGGCCACGGCCACCGCACCCGCTGCCAAGCCCGATGTGGCCAAGGGACAAGCGACCGCGCAAGTCTGCGCTGCCTGCCACACCGCCGACGGCTCGCGCGGCAGCCCGGCCAACCCGATCCTGGCCGGCCAGCACCCCGAGTACCTGGTCAAGCAGTTGCAGGAGTTCAAGTCCGGCAAGCGCAATAACGCCATCATGAAAGGCTTTGCCTCGACGCTGTCGGACGAC
>JANOEG010000648.1:0-1914 GCA_031413095.1 Burkholderiales bacterium
GCGCGCGCCGCATCGTCGGTGACCAGGCACTCGATGCCGAGCGTCATGTCGGCCAGACGGCCTGCCGCGTTGATGCGCGGGCCGAGCGTGAAGCCGAAGTCGAAGGCCGCGGCACGTGAGGGCTCGCGCTTGGACACGGCGTACAGCGCAGCCACGCCGGCACTCATGCGGCCGGCGCGGATGCGCTTGATCCCTTGGGCGACGAGGCGGCGGTTGTTGCCATCGAGCTTGACGACATCGGCCACGGTGCCGAGGGCCACGAGGTCGAGCAGCGCGTCGAGCTTGGGCTGTGTCGCGTTATCGAACCTGCCTCGCGCGCGCAACTCGGCGCGCGTGGCCAGCAGCACGTAAAACATGACGCCGACGCCGGCTATCGACTTGCTCGCGAATTCGCAGCCCGGTTGGTTCGGGTTGACGATGCAGCTCGCGTCGGGCAGTTGCACCACGCCGTTCACCAGCGCGGGCAGGTGGTGGTCGGTGACGAGCACGTCGAGGCCGCGCGCGCGTGCGTGCGCCACGCCGTCGAAGCTGGCGATGCCGTTGTCCACCGTGACGAGCAGCTGTGGCTTTTGCGCCAGCGCCAGATCGACGATCGGCGGCGTCAGGCCGTAGCCGTGCATCGTGCGGTCGGGCCCGACATACGACAGCGTGCCCGGCGCCGCGCCGAGCATCGCCAAACCACGCATTGCGACGGCGCAGGCGGTGGCACCGTCGCAGTCGTAGTCGGCAACAACACAGATGCGCTTTTGCTGCGCGATCGCATCGGCCAGCAGCGATGCCGCAGCGTCGATGCCCTTCATCGACGACGGCGGCAGCAGGTGAGCGAGACCGTCGTCAAGTTCGTCGTGCGTCTTCACGCCGCGTGCAGCGAACAGGCGCGCCAGCAGCGGGTGCACACCAGCTTGCTCCAGCGCAAACACCGTGCGCGGCGGCACATCGCGGGTTTCGATCTTCGGTGAACTCACAACCCCTCCAGCCGTTCACGCGAAGCGCGCCGGCCTTTGACCGCCGACACGACGCGTTGCCACAGCCGCTGCTCGGTGCGCTCGTAGGTCACCGCGCTGCGCTCGCCGCACAGCGTCAACCGGTCGAGCGGCCGTGTCGGCAGCATCGAGGCATCGAGCGCACGCCAGGCGAGCGACCAGGCGGGCCAATCCTCCGCCAGCGCCGCTGCAGTCAGGCGGTCATCGACCTGCACGTCGTGCTTTGCATCGCGCTGCAAGACGCCGCAGCCCGACAGCCAGAACGAGTTGACGGTCAGCACGCCGGCGGCCTCGCGCTCGGTGTTGACCGGGTGCGTGTACAGAAGCATCTGCACTTCGTTCTGCAAACGCCGCACAGCTCGCGAGGCGGGCAACCATGGATCGACGCTGCGGCCGATGACGCGGTCGAGCGAGGCGGTGCGCATGACCGCAAAGTCAGGATGCGACGCATACCAGCGCAGCGGCGCACCCCAGGCGAGAGCGAAGCCGTCGCCCTCGAACAGCGGTCGCACAGCATCGCACAGCGCACGCGACCCCGCTTCGTCGAGCGCGAGCGAACGTGGGTCGGCGAGATGAATCGCATCGGCGCCGACGCGCCAATGCACCGGCGTGACCAATCCCCAGGCGGTGGTGCCGACGTCGATGCCATCGGCGGCGGCTTGCCGTGCAGCCCAGGGCAGCGGGGTGTCTTTGTCATTGCGCCAACCGAGCGCCTTGGCCAGAGCGCGCTCATGCGGTGGGCTGAGCGTTAGCTCGTCACCGTCATCGCGGTCGACTTCACGCCAGCCGGCGAGCAGGGCGTCGAGCGCCGGTGTGGCCAAGCGTGACAGCGCGTCGTGGCCGGCGGCAGACCCAGGGGAAGCGAAAGGAACGATCAGGTGCACTCGACTCATTATCCCGTGCACGGTCGATTACGATGCCCAACCCCATG
>JANOEG010000649.1:0-2551 GCA_031413095.1 Burkholderiales bacterium
CCGCGACAGCGGCTGGCTGATGGTGCAGCTGTTGCGCCACCTCGGCCTGGCGGCGCGCTTCGTCTCCGGCTACCTGATCCAGTTGAAGCCCGACGTCAAGTCGCTCGACGGCCCGGCCGGCGCCGAGAACGACTTCACCGATCTGCACGCCTGGTGCGAGGTCTATCTGCCCGGCGCCGGCTGGGTCGGCCTGGACCCGACGTCGGGATTGATGGCCGGCGAGGGCCACATCCCGGTGGCCTGCACGCCCGAGCCCGGCAGCGCGGCGCCGGTGAGCGGCGCAGTTGACGACAGCAAGGTCGAATTCGAGCACCTCATGGCGGTGACGCGCATCTTCGAAACGCCGCGTGTCACGCAGCCCTACACCGACGACCAATGGCGCGCCATCGCCGCACTCGGCGACGAGGTGGACCGCCAACTCGTTGCCGGTGACGTGCGCCTGACCATGGGCGGCGAGCCCACCTTCGTCTCGATCGATGACCCCGACGGCGCCGAGTGGAACACCGATGCGCTGGGGCCCACCAAGCGTGGCCTCGCACAGAGCCTGACGCTGAAACTGCGCGAGCGCTACGGCGCCGGCGGCTTCCTGCATTTCGGCCAGGGCAAGTGGTACCCCGGCGAGCAACTGCCGCGCTGGGCCCTCACCGTGGCCTGGCGCGCCGATGGGCAGGCGTGCTGGAGCAACGCTGCGCTCTTTGCGGACGAGCGCACGCCGATGCATTTCACCAGCGACGACGCCAAACGCTTCATGCACGCGCTGACCGAACGCCTCGGTGTGCCCGCGGCTCACGCGCAGCCGGCATTCGAGGACGTCTATTACTACCTGTGGCGCGAGCGCACGCTGCCGCTCAATGTCGATCCGTTCGACTCGCGCCTGGACGACGAGATGGAGCGCGCGCGTTTGAAGCGTGTCTTCGACCAGGGCTTGAAGCAAGTCGTCGGCTATCTGCTGCCGATGGCCAGAAGCGAGTCGCCGAGCGGGCCGCGCTGGCTCTCGACGGCATGGCCGGTGCGCGGCGATCGTCTGCACCTCACGCCCGGCGATTCGCCCATGGGCTACCGCCTGCCGCTGGACTCGCTGCCTTGGGTGCGCGAGGGCGACTATCCGTACATCTTCGAGCAGGATCCGTTCGCTCCGCGGGCGCCGCTGCCGCCGCATGCGCAGTTGCGCATGCAGCACGCTCATGAACACGTGCCGACGCTCGTGACCTTGGCGGGCAGCGCCCCACATGCGGTTGCTCCTGTGGGGGTGGCCGCGGCAGACCCGGCGCAGGCGAGGGTGGAGGCCCCGCCGCGGCGCTTCGTCAGCGACGCCAGCGTCATCCGCACGGCGCTGTGCATCGAGGTGCGCGATCCGAACCGCGCCAACGGACCGAAAGCCGAACTTGCCGCCGCCGCCGCCAAAGACAAGCGCGGCCTGCTCTATGTCTTCATGCCGCCGCTGGTGGCGCTCGAGGACTACCTCGAGTTGCTGGCCGCCATCGAAGCCACCGCGGCGGCGTTGCAGATGCCGATCGTGCTCGAAGGCTACCCGCCGCCGCGCGATCCGCGCCTGAAGACGCTCGCCGTGACGCCCGACCCCGGCGTGATCGAAGTCAACATCCACCCCGCGCACAACTGGCGCGAGCTCGTCGATCACACCGAATTCCTCTACGAAGCCGCACGCCAGACGCGGCTGGGTGCCGAGAAGTTCATGGTCGATGGCCACCATAGCGGCACCGGCGGGGGCAACCACTTCGTGCTCGGTGGCGCCACGCCGGCCGACAGCCCCTTCCTGCGCCGGCCCGATCTGCTGGCCAGCCTGCTGGCGTACTGGCACAACCACCCCTGCCTGAGTTATCTGTTTTCGGGCCAGTTCATCGGCCCGACCAGCCAGCACCCGCGCTTCGACGAAGCGCGCAACGACCAGGTCTATGAGGTCGAGATCGCACTCGCGGAAATTGAGCGCCAGCTGAGCCTGCACAACACCGTCACGCCGTGGCTGATCGACCGCACTCTGCGCCACCTGCTGATCGATGTCACCGGCAACACCCACCGCGCCGAGTTCTGCATCGACAAGCTGTACTCGCCCGACAGCGCCACAGGCCGCCTCGGCCTGCTCGAATTGCGCGCCTTCGAGATGCCGCCGCACGCCCGGATGAGCCTGGCGCAGCAGTTGCTGCTGCGCGCGCTGCTGGCCTGGTTCTGGCGCACGCCCTATCGTCGTGCAGGTGGCGGTGGCGGCGACACGCGGCTGACGCGCTGGGGTACCGGCGTGCACGACCGCTTCATGCTGCCGACCTTCGTGCGAATGGATTTCGACGATGTCATCGCCGATCTGCAGCGCGCGGGCTTCGCTTTTGCGAGCGACTGGTTCGCGCCGCACTTCGAGTTCCGCTTTCCGCGCATCGGCGAAGTCAAGGTCGAGGGTATCGAGGTCGCGCTGCGCAGTGCACTCGAACCCTGGAACGTGCTGGGCGAGGAGAACAACGCCGGCAGCACGGCGCGCTTCGTGGACGCCTCGCTCGAGCGGCTCGAAGTCAAGGCCACGGGCTTGAACGGCAACCGTCAC
>JANOEG010000650.1:0-6014 GCA_031413095.1 Burkholderiales bacterium
GCACCGGCCTGAAAGGGTTCGAGCACTCGCAACCCCGCCGATCGACAGAGTCCGTGCAACCCCGCTGCATCCGCAGCAGTTGCGCCTGCCCGTCAGAGCGTTCTCGAACCGAGTTCTTCAACGGAATCGCTACCAACGGGACGTTCAGTTCACTGTCCTGTGCGTCCGTCCACGACGTGGAGCGGCTGCCTGGATCGGAAGAGTTGACCCTCCGCGGGGTTGCGGGACATGTGACTTCAGGCGCGCGGAAAGTGTAGAAACGGATCTCGTTGGACGCATCGCACAAGCGGGGCTGGAGGCCTGCCGTTACCCCGCAAAGCCAATCTCTGCCAAGCCCATGCAACCGGGTTCCAGTACGAACACCGCGCCCGCCAGTGCCGGGGCGTAGCCCGGTACGGGCACGGCCGGCGCAATGGTGGTGACGTACAGCCTGTCCATGCGGGGCCCTCCGAAAGCACACATCGAGGGCTTTGCCGCAGGCACCGCGATCGAACGATCCAGGCAACCTTCGGGCGTGAAGCGGTGCACCAGCCCGGCGTCGTTGCCGCAAATCCAGTAACCACCGTGCGCGTCGACCGCCGCGCCATCGGGCCGGCCCGGATAGGACGCAAAGTCGATGAACAGGCGCCGGCGGCGCGGCACGCCGTCGTCGGCCAGGTCGAATGCCCACACCTTTTTCACGCTGTGGTGAGAGTCGGACAGGTACATGACGCGGCCGTCCGGGCTGAAGGCTAGCCCGTTGCCGGTGAGCAGACCGGCGATGCCGCTGGCCTGCAGCCCCGTTGCATCGCAACGCCATAGCGCGCCGGCGGCCTTATTCGCCGCCATGTCGCGCACCATGCTCGTCACCCAGAAGCGGCCCTCGCGATCCGTGCGGCCATCGTTGAATCGCATCGACGGCTGGGGAAACTCGACGCCATGCAGCAGGCGCGCGACGAGAAGGCCACCATCGTCCGGCCGCAGGTGGAACAGACCTGTCTCCATCGCGGCGAGCAGGCCCCCCTTGGCATGCAGCGCGATGCAGCCGATGCGCTCGACCGTCGGCCACTCTCGGTGAATACCGTCGTCGCCGAATCGGTGGATCGTGCGGCCTTCGATGTCCACCCAGTACAGCGCCGATTCGGCGGGACTCCAGAGCGGGCTTTCGCCCACCTGGCTGCGGGCGCTGCACAGGATGTCGACGGTCGCAGAGGTCATGGTCGCGTCCACAGACGCCCTGCACCCGCACCCGCGCGCACCCGTGCCGCCACCTCCGCGGCGGGGTCGACTGCCAGCGCGTAGGGCGGCTGCCAGGGCGAAGCATCCCGGCTCTCTGACGGCCACGCCACCGGCACGTCGTTTTGCAGCGAACCCTCGTCGCGCAGCACGCCCTGGCCCAGGCGGCGCACGAGCCTGGCAGCAGGCAGCGAGGGTGGTGTTTCCCAGGCATTCGACTGGCTGAGGATGTCGGCACGGTGGCCGATGCCAATCGAGTAACCGAAGCTGGCTGCATCGTGAACGAGGTACAGGTTGTTGAGCAGATGCACCTGGCCGAAGCGCACGCGCGGCGAGCGTTCCTTGGTCTGCTCCCAGAGGTTGTGGTGGAAGGTCACCTTCAGGCGGCCTTCGTCTTGCGGATGGCGATCGCTGCCGCCGACGAGGCTGGTCTTGTCGTGCGCGCGGAAGTGACTCCAGCTCACCGTCACGAAGTTGGCGCCGCGGGTCATGTCGAGCAGGCCGTCGTGGCGCTGCATCGGGCGGCCGAAGCGGTGCGGCTCGCTGTCGTCGGGCCGGTCGCCGTCGTCGAAGGTGCAATGGTCGATCCAGACCCGCGTGGCCCCGCGCAGGCCGAGGTTGTCGTAGTCGGAGTTCCAATTGCCTTGGGCACTGTCCAGCGGATCCCAGGCCGGGAAGTGGTCGTAGGCGTCGCGGAAGTGGAGGTTGCGCAGGATCACGTCGCTCACCTGGTCGAGCAGCAGACCGCCGTTGACGATCTGCGCACCGGCACCGACGCCGATCAGCGTCGTGCGCGACGGCACCTTCAGCACCACGCGTGCAGCCTGCGCTCGTGCCGATCGTGCGCGTGCGTCTTCCAGCTCGCCCGTCGGCGCGCGCCGGCCCCAGGTCGCAGGGCCGTAGGCAGCCTCGAACGCTGCCCAGCTGAAGGCCGGGTCGCGGAAGGCCTCGCCGTCGAGCGGCTTGCCGGCGTCGTCCGTGCTCAAGTCGATGCGGCCGATGAGCTTGACGATGCGTGGACGTGCATGCGGCTGCAGCGCGGCCGCCAGCTCGGCGCGATGGCGCACCACGTGCACATCGCCAGGCGCGGCGTCGGCACCTCCGCGCGTGCCGCTTTCCATCGCGGCCCAGCCCTCGCCGCTCGCCAGCACCTCGCGCGCAATGTCGGCGGGCAGCGCGCGGTTCGCATGTTCGAACAGGCGGTTGGAAGACGCATCGAAGGGCCGGCGTGACGTCGATGCCGCCCAGCTCGTGATGTGCGGCCCCAGTGCGCTGTCGCGCACGAGCGCCTGGCCGTTGGGCGACACACCCGGCCGCCACTGGCCCGGCGGCACGCTTTCGTCCCAGGCGCGGCCGAGGCTGGTGCTGCCATCGGCCACGCCGGGCTCGGCGACGAAGCGGCTGCGCTGCACCAGAAAGCCCAGCGGCACCGCGGCCGGCGTGCTCGGTGCGAGCACGTGGCCGCCGCGTCCCGGGGCGATGCGGCCGGCCCGGCTGACGAGTGTGCTGTCGTCGATCACCACCGTCGCGTTGCCGAACACGAAGTCCACGTCGCCTTCGATCAGGCTGCCGCGCACGAACACGCGCGCGGGCGCGGGCGCGCCGGGAACGCCAGGCGGGCGCTTGACGTAGAACGTGTCCTGGTGCGAGACCAGGCGCACGTCTTCGAGCTGGATGCGGTCGGCCTGCGTCATCAGCGCGACGGCCTGCGCGCCCTCGGCCGGCGCTGCGGTCTCGGTGGCATCGTTGGCGATCGTGAGGTGCGCGAGCAGCGCGTCGGCGCTGGCGATGACCGCGGTGGCGCTGCCCGAGGTGCCGTGTGTGGCCGCGGCCAGGTTGGGGTTGCAGGGTTGCGCGGCATCGATACCCGGCCGCTTGGGCAGGCCGTTGAAGCGGCCGTCCACCAGCGTCACGGCGAGCGCGTCGCCGGGCGTGCCGTAGAGTGTGATCGGTGGCTTGCCTTGCACGCACAGCGGGCCGCGGTAGGTGCCGGGGCGGATGTGGATGAACCAGCGGCGCGCGCCGTCGCCGTCGGCCGCGAGCGATGGCACCGCATCGACGGCGGCCTGCACGTTGCGATGGGTGCCGCTGCCGTCTGCCGCGACGACGACGTCGGCGCGCCAGCGGCGCGCGTCCACGGCGACCGGCTGCCAGGGCGACGGCCCCAGCGCGGGGTAGTCTGCGACGCCAGGGCGCACCGCGTCGGCACCGACGCACGGGGCCAACGCGAGCAGCAGCGTCCATGCGAGCAGCGCGCGGGTCATGCTTAGTCCAACGACGCCAGGCAGAGCGCCGGTGTCGCGGTCGTGCCGCGTCACGAAGTCCAGGGTGCGAACGGTGTGCTTGCTCACAGCCTGACTACTTGATGCGCTTGAGCAGCGCGTTGCCCTCGTCGACGAGCCGGCGCGCAGCCTCGGCATCGGTGGTCTTGGCGTAGGCCACGGTCTCGAACACCTCGCGCATGAAGCGGTGCAAGCGCGCGTGCTCGAACAACGGGTTGGGTAGGCCGATACCCAGCGCGCTGCGGCGCTGGCGCTGGATCTGTTCGTGCGCTTTCAGCTCCAGCGGCGGCAGGCCGTTGGTGCGCATGAGGGCCTCGAACGGCTCGCGCGCCGCGGGCACGCCGCGCGTGCGGCCGAGCAGCTTGGCGGCCTCGGGGTCGGCCAGCAGGTGGCTCACCAGCGCCGCGGCCAGCTCCCCTTGCTTCGTGTTGCGGCCCAGCGCGTACATCAGCGAGGGGCGGCCGAACATGCCGCTGTCCTGCGCGCCAGGCAGGGTGAGAAACTCGCCGAGCGCCAGTTGCTGGCCGGCCTTGAGCGTGGAGCCGCGCAGGCCGATCACCGAGTCCCAGGTGTAGTTGCCGGCCCAGTGGCCGAGCGACCAGTCGGGCTGCTGCTCGGTCGGCTTGTCGGCACCACCCAGGCTCGCACGCAGCGGCAGCGGCGTGCCCACGTGGCGAGCAATGAGTTGGCGGTAGGTCTGCACCCACAGCAACGCCGCTTCGGCGCCCATCCCCACGCGCGGCTCCTTCGGGTGCACGTAGCCGATGCCGTGACGCTGCTGCACATGGGTCTGCGCGAGCAGGATCATGTCGTAGAGCTCGCCATCGAGCGGGTACCAGCGCTCGCCGAGTTTGCGCAGGAAGACTTCACCGCAGCCGAACAGATCGTCCCAGGTGCGCGGCAAGGCCAGGCCCGCCTGGGCGAAGGTGCTCGCGTTCCACAGGAAGATGCGTGCCGTGTACGACACCGGCAGCGCGTTGAGCTTGCCGGCCACCTGGCCCAGCGCGAGGTCGTCGGCGTTGAACTGCGCCAGCGGCAGCCGCGCGGCATGGGCGTTCAGGTCGGTGAAGCCGTTGCCGCGCTTGCTGAACATCGCCAGCCAGGCCCAGTTGATCTGCATCACGTCGGGCTCGGAGCCACCGGCCACCTGTGCGGTGAGGCGCTCGAGGTAACCGTTGAAGCCCATGTACTCGGCCTTGACCTTGGCGCCAGGGGTGCGCGCCTCGAACAGCGCGATGGCCTTGAGCGTGGCCGCATGGCGCGCCGCGCCGCCCCACCAGGCCATGCGCAGCACGCGCGGGCTCTGCGCGTGGACCGCGGGCGCGGCCAGCGTGGCGCCGCCGACGGCGGCCAGCAGGCGGCGACGGTTCAGCACAGGCGCGTGCCGCTGGCGGCGTCGAACAGATGGCCGGCGCCGAGTTGCAGGTGGAAGGTGTGCGCGGCGCCGCGGGCCGCGCCGTCCAGCGTCTGCAACTCTTCGGCGGGCACGCGCGCGGTGAAGGGCAACTCGCCGAAGCTGAAGTGCACAAAGCCCTCGTTGCCCATGTGCTCGACCGAGCGCAGCATGCCTTCCACCGCCACCGAGCGTCCGTCGGCGCGCGCTGCGAGGCCGATGTGCTCGGGCCGCAGGCCGAAGCGCACGGCCCGGCCCGGCGCGGCGTGCTGTAGCGCGGCGGCCTGGGCCTCTGGCAGGGGCAACCAGGGGCTCATGCTCTGCGCAACGTTAGCACGCAGGCGCAGGCCGGTGCGGCCGGCCTCGTCGGCCAACTCGGCGGCATGGATGTTCATCTCCGGGCTGCCGATGAAGCTGGCGACGAAGGCGTTGGCCGGCCGGGCGTAAAGCGCGGTGGGTGTGTCCACCTGCTGGATCACGCCTTCCTTGAGCACGCAGATACGTTCGCCCATCGTCATCGCCTCGACCTGGTCGTGCGTGACGTACACCACCGTGGCCGGCTGGCCCTCTTCGCGCAGCGTGCGGTGCAGGTCCGTGAGGCGCACGCGCATGTTGGCGCGCAGCTTGGCGTCGAGGTTGGACAGCGGCTCGTCGAAGAGAAAGACCTCGGGCTTCTTGACGATCGCCCGGCCCACCGCGACGCGCTGCGCCTGGCCGCCCGAGAGCTGCTTGGGGTAGCGGTCGAGCAGCGCTTCCATCTCCAGCAGCTTGGCGGCGTGGCGCACGCGCTGATCGACCTCGGCCTTGGGCAGGCCGGCCAGCTTCAAGCCGAAGGCGAGGTTGTCGTACACGCGCATGTGCGGGTAGAGCGCGTAGTTCTGGAACACCATCGCGATGCCGCGCTCCTTGGGGCGCAGTTCGTTCACGCGCTTGCCGCCGATGTGCAACTCGCCGCCGGTGATGCGCTCCAGCCCCGCGATCATGCGCAGCAGGGTGCTCTTGGCGCAGCCGCTGGGGCCGACGAAGACCATGAACTCGCCGTCGCGCACCTCCAGGTCCACGCCATGCACGGCCTTGAAGCCGTTGGGATAGGTTTTCTCGATCTTGCGCAGGCTGAGTTGTGC
>JANOEG010000651.1:0-13946 GCA_031413095.1 Burkholderiales bacterium
CGAAGTTGTAGGTGCTCTGCTCGACTTCGTTCTGGTGGTAGACATCGCGATAGGTCAGGCCGGCGGTCCACGTCAGGTCATAGACGTTGTCCACGCCCTGCAGGTACATCGCCAGGCGCTCGAGGCCGTAGGTGATCTCGCCGGTGATCGGCTTGCAGTCGATGCCGCCGACCTGCTGGAAGTAGGTGAACTGCGTCACTTCCATGCCGTTCAGCCAGACCTCCCAGCCGAGGCCCCAGCAGCCGAGCGTCGGGTTCTCCCAATCGTCTTCGACAAAGCGCACGTCGTTTTTCTTCAGGTCGAAGCCGAGGTGTTCGAGCGAGCCCAGGTAGAGCTCGAGGATGTTCGATGGCGCCGGCTTCAGCACCACCTGGTACTGGTAGTAGTGCTGCAGGCGGTTCGGGTTGTTGCCATAGCGGCCGTCCTTGGGCCGGCGGCTCGGCTGAACATACGCCGCCTTCCAGGGCTCAGGGCCGAGCGCGCGCAGAAAGGTTGCGGTGTGGCTGGTGCCGGCCCCCACTTCCATGTCGTAGGGCTGCAGGAGCGCGCAGCCTCGCTGGGCCCAGTAGTCCTGCAGCTTGAGGATGATGTTCTGAAAGGTCAGCATGAGGCCGATGATTCTACGGAGCGGGCTTTTTGAGCCGGCCGCACAAAGCGATCAGCGCGGCGGCCAGTGCAATCAGTGGCCACAGACCGTAGGCCTCGGCCCACTTCGCAAACGGCGTGACACCGTTGCGGCCCTCGACCTCGGTTTGCAGCACACCGCGCTCGGACCACTTCATCTGCGCGGTGACCACGCCGCGGTGGTCGATCGCTGCGGTGGCGCCGGTGTTGGTGGCGCGGATCATCGGCCGCTGCAATTCCAGGCTGCGCATGCGCGAGATGTTCAGGTGTTGCGTCAGCGCGATCGTGTCGCCGAACCAGCCCATGTTGCTGACGTTGGCCAGAATCGTCGGCGCGGTGGCTGCGTCGCCAAATCGGCGCGCCAGTTCTTCGCCGAACAGGTCTTCATAGCAGATGTTCGGCCCGATGCGCTGCCCGGCAAAGGCAAACGATGGCGGCACCAGCGGCCCGCGCGCAAAGTTGCCGAGCGGGATGTTCATCGTGTCGGTGAACCAGCGAAAGCCCGCTGGAATGAACTCACCGAACGGCACCAGGTGCTGCTTGTCGTAGCGGTAGAAAGGTTGCGGCGCGTCTTTCGACAGACCGGCCACCGAGTTGGTGTAGCCAGCGTCGTAGTCGCCCAGCGGCAGGCCGATCAGCGCGCCGCGCGAGCCGTCGCGAAACGGCGCGGCGAAGCGTTGCCAGCCGCCATCACCCAACTGCTCGGGCAGCAGCGGGATCGCCGTTTCCGGCGCGACGACCAGCGGCCCCGGTGCACCGCTGACCGTCTTCTCCAGCCACTCCAGGGTCTCGGGCAGAAACTGCGGCACGAACTTTTCGTTTTGCGGCACGTTGGTTTGCACCAGCGTGACGCCAAGGCGACCGGCGCTGGTCGTGAAGTCGCGTTGCAGCACCAGCGGCGAGGCCAGGACGAGCGCGGCGACGGCCGCGCCTGTCATCAGTTGGCGTTTCATTCCGATGCTGAAGGCCAACAGCGCCGACAGCACAGCCACGACGGCGCCGAGCCCATACACGCCCAGCCACGGCGCCGCGGCGGCCAGCGGCGCATCGACCTGCCCATAGCCCGTGGCCACCCAAGGAAAGCCGGTGAAGATCAGGCCGCGTGCCAGCTCGGCCGCCAGCCAAACCGCGCCAAAGAGCAGCGCATCGGTGAGGGCGTGGCCTCGCCGCAGCCGCGTCACGAGCGCCATTGCCGCCGCGAGGTACAGCGACAGCGCTCCCGCCAACGCCACGACGGCGATGCCCGCCAGCGGCGCAGGCAACCCGCCGTAGCGGTGCATGCTGATGAAGAGCCACCAGGTGCCGGCCGCGAGCCACGCCGTGCCGAAGGCCCAGCCGAGAAGCGCCGCACGGCGGGGGCTTACACGCGACACGCCCCAGGCCAGCAGGCCGATGCAGGCGAACTGCAGCCACCAGGCCTGCGTGTGCACGAAGCTCAGACTGAAGATCGCGCCCAAGGCGGCCGCGATGGCCGTGTCGAGCGCGACGGCCCGCGCGCTCTCAGTCCGCATCTGCGGACGAATCGCCTTGCGGCTCGGTGGCAAGGCGCGACACCCGGAACCAGCGCACCGCGCCGCCGCGCGTGAGCATCACCGAAAAGCGCAGGCCGCCAACGTCCACCATTTCGCCGCGCCGCGGCACGCGATTGAACTCGTGGGCGACCAGGCCGCCGATGGTGTCGAAATCGGCGTCGGAAAACGTGGTGCCGAAGGCTTCGTTGACCGAGCCGATCGGCGCGTCGCCGGCCACGCGGTGCGTGCCGTCGGCGAGCGTGTAGACGCTGTTGTCGTGGTCGGCCTCGTCGAACTCGTCCTCGATTTCGCCGACGATTTCTTCGAGCACGTCTTCGATGGTGATGAGGCCGGCCGTGTTGCCGAACTCGTCGATCACGATCGCCAGGTGGTTGCGGTTGCTGCGGAAGTCGCGCAGCAATTCGTTCAGGCGCTTGCTCTCCGGCACGAACACCGCCGGCCGCAGCAGCGTGCGCAGGTTCAACTCCGGCGCGCGCTGCAGCTTGAGCAGGTCCTTGGCCATCAGGATGCCGATGACGTTGTCGCGTTTGCCCTCGTAGACCGGAAAGCGCGAGTGGCTCGTGTCGATCACCACTTCCAGCAACTCGTCGTATGGCGCATCGATGTCGAGCCAGTCGATGCGCGGCGTGGCCACCATCACGTCGCCGGCCGTCATGTCGGCCATGCGCAGCACGCCTTCGAGCATCGAGCGGCTCTCGGGGTCGATCAGCTCGCGCTTCTCGGCGTCGGCCAGGGTCTCGATCAGCTCGTCCTTGCTGTCGGGACCGGGCACGATGAAATCCACCAGCCGCTCGAAGAAGCTGCGTTTTTCGGCGGCCGGGCTGCGTAAAGGGTGTGGGTCGGACACTGCGGCGGTGTCGGGAAATGCAAGGGGAGAGAGAATACCCGACCTTGTTCTGCCAGCAGTAGGCTCCATCTGCGGCTTCCTCTCGACCCGGACCACGCCATGTCTCAAGGACTCATCCCCGCCACCATCCTGACCGGCTTCCTCGGCTCCGGCAAGACGACGCTGTTGAAGCGCGTGCTCTCCGAGAACCACGGCAAGAAGATCGCCGTGATCGAGAACGAGTTCGGCGAGGAGAACATCGACAACGAGATCCTGGTCGACGACGCCGGCAAGGAGCAGATCCTGCAGCTCTCCAACGGCTGCGTCTGCTGCACGATCCGCGAAGACCTTCGCGCCACGCTGACCACGCTGGCCGAGAAGAAGAGGAAGGGTGAGCTCGACTTCGAGCGCGTGATCATCGAGACCACCGGCTTGGCAGACCCCGGCCCGGTGGCGCAGACCTTCTTCATGGACGACGAGATCGCCGAGAGCTACCTGCTCGACTCGATCCTCACCCTGGTCGATGCCAAGCACGCCGACAGCCAGCTCGATAGCCGCCAGGAAGCGCGCCGCCAGATCGGTTTTGCCGACCAGATTTTCATCAGCAAGACCGACATTGCCGATGCGGCAGACGTGGACAAGCTGATCCACCGCATCAAGCACATGAACCCGCGCGCGCCGCAGCGCAAGGTGCACTTCGGCGAGGTGCCGATCTCAGAGGTGTTCGACCTGCGCGGCTTCAACCTCAACGCCAAGCTCGAGATCGACCCGGAGTTCCTGAACGATGATGGCCATGCGAACCATGACCACGCGCACGACCACGAGCATGGGCACGACGACCACGAGCACGGCGAGCATTGCGATCACCCGCACCACCACGCTCACGACGACGACGTCAAGTCCTTCGTCTTCCGCTCCGACAAGGCCTTCAACCCGGCCAAGCTCGAAGACTTCCTGGGCGCGATCGTGCAGGTGTACGGGCCAAAGATGCTGCGCTACAAGGGTGTGCTCAACATGAAGGGCAGCGAGCGCAAGGTCATCTTCCAGGGCGTGCACCAGCTGATGGGCAGTGATCTGGGGCCGAAATGGGCGTCTGGCGAAAAGAAACAAAGCAAGATGGTCTTCATCGGCATCGACCTGCCCAAGGACATCCTGTTGCAGGGCTTGGAGCAATGCCTCGTTTGAACTGAAGGCCCTCGGCGCGGATTGACGTTGACGGCCACGGGTCGTTTCACCTCGACTCTTGGCCACTCCGTCACGTCGCTACAATCCGCGCGCCTCAGATTCCCGCTCCGGAGTGCGCCATGCGCTCGGGCAGCGGGTATAAAGCTCGATCGAGGAGATTCCAGTGACCAAGTCCCCGGCCAAGCGCGCAGCCCCAGCCAAGAAGCCGGCCGGAAAAGCCGCCGCCGCGCCGCACAAGGCGTCCGCAAAAAAACCGGCCAAGCCAGTCGCCAAGGCTGCAAAGAAGCCAGCGGCCAAACCTGCTGCCAAGGCAGCGAAAAAGCCCGCTGCCAAGGCACCGAGCAAACCTGTCAAGAAGCCCGCTGCCAAACCCGCCGCCAAAGCGGCGCCTCCGGCGCCAGCCAAGACCACCGCGAACAAGTCCGTCGCCCACGCTCCCAATACTGCCCCTGTGACCAAAACCCAATCCCCAGGCGACACCAAACCCGCAGCCAAAACACCGGGCAAGCCCGGCGCGGGCCAGCCGGTCTTGAACCAGCCGCCGCCGCGCGCGCCGACCCGCGCCGCGCGCAGCAATGTGCATGTCTCTGTCCCGGTGCCCGACCCGATTCAGGTCAGCCGGTTCGCCGACCGCTTTGCGCCGACGCGCCCGCCGGCGCGCCAAGTCGCCATGGATGCGCCGGTGCGCGCGCCGGTCAAGTTCGATCCGAAGCTCGTCAACGCCTGGAAAAGCAAGGCCGGGCGCGATCTGACCGAGCCCGAGCTGCTGGCGATGCCCGAAGCCGAGTACATGAACGAGAAGCAGCTCGAGTTCTTCAAGGTGCGCCTGACGGCGTTGAAGGACGACCTGCTGTCCAACGCCGGCGAAACCACTGAACACCTGCGCGAAGACACGTCGATCGTGCCCGACCCGGCCGACCGCGCGACGATCGAAGAAGAGCACGCGCTCGAGTTGCGCACCCGCGACCGCGAGCGCAAGCTGCTGAAGAAGATCTCGCAGTCGCTGGGGCGCATCGAGGCCGGCGACTACGGCTACTGCGACGAAACCGGTGAGCCGATCGGCTTGGCCAGACTCATGGCGCGGCCGACGGCGACCCTGTCGCTCGAAGCCCAGCAGCGCCGCGAGATGAAACAAAAGATGTTCGGCGACTAGATGACGACCCCTCGTTCGTTTCGCTCACACTCCCCCGAGGGGAGCCGCGGGCCGGACGCTTGGGAGCGGCCCGGCGCTGGCCCAGTCACGCCGACCCCTCGTTCGCTTCGCTCACGCTCCCCCGAGGGGAGGCGCGGCCCGGACGCTTGGGAGCGGCCCGGCGCTGGCCCGCGCTCCTCTCCTCTATAACCCCATCGATGCCCGCCCATGTCTGAAAACGTTCCTCCGAAAGACGGCGAGAGCTTCTTCCGCAAGGTGGTGCGTTTCGTGGCCAACCCGGCCACCGACTGGGCGGACCTGAACTCGCGCCAGGACGAAGGTCGCGAACTCGACCTTGAAAAGTCGGAGCTGAAGGCGATGATCGAGCGCAAGAAGCGCAACGATTTCGTCCGCAAGCGCGAGTTCGACATGCTGCGCAAGGTGCGCCGCGAGGGCTTGTCGCCGGAACAACTGGCGGCCATGGCCGGCACGTCGCGCATCGACTCCGAATCCAAGGGCGAGGGCAGTCCGCTGCGCCAGAACGACAGTGCGGTCAAGGCCAAGATCGACGAGATCGAGCAGCAGATGGTCGGCGACATGGGCCACTCGCCGGCGCCTGCCCGGCGCGCGCCTGTCGTGGACGCCGAACCCCCCGAGCGCCAAGTCTTCAGCAACACGACGACGCGTCCGGGCGTGATGTCGCCCAGTGGTGAGGACACGACGGGCAGGGTGCCGTTGAACTTCACGACCGATGACAATCTGCCTGCGCGCGGGAGTGCACCAGCACGACCGGGGCCGATTGCTGCTCCCGCGGCTGCTCCAGTGGCCGCGCCTGGGTCGGCCCAGCCAACAGCCGCTCGCAGCGGCGTGTCCGTGTCCCTGGGCGGGCTTCAAGGAGGCGCGGCCAGTGACTTTGCCAGCCCTTTCGCAGTGGAGGTCAGCGAGGTCGTGCACGACCCCGAACTCGACGAGCCGGTGATCGCCTTTGCCAACGCCGACTTCGAGACCTGCGAGCAGACCTTGTCCTCGCTGACGCGCATCGGCGGCGCGCGCGCGCAGCATGCCGAAACCTGGCTGGTGCTGTTCGACCTCTACCGCGCCACCGGCCAGCAGCCCAAATTCGAGAGCCTGGCGCTGGACTACGCGCAGCAGTTCGGCTGGTCGGCGCCGCAGTGGTTTTCGCTGCCCAAGCTGGTGGCCGAATCGGCGCAGCAAGACAAGCCGGCCCAGCGGCGCAGCGCTGGCGAGATCGGCTGGATCTGCCCTGAGGTGCTCGACATCGACGCCGTGGCACGCCTGCGTTCGACGACGCTGCAACTGCCGCTGCCCTGGGTCTTCGACTGGAGCGCGCTGCGCACGATCGACCCCGAGGCGGCGACGCAGCTGTCGGACCTGTTCCGTCTCTGGTCCGGCGACACGCTGGACATGCGTTGGTTGTCCGGAGACAACTTTCTGGCTGTGCTGTCGGACGCCGCCCCCACCGGCGTGCGTGACGCCGACCCGGCGTTTTGGGTGCTGCGCCTGGACGCGCTGCGCATGGCCAATCGGCCCGACCAGTTCGACGAAGCGGCGATCGACTACTGCGTGACCTACGAAGTGTCACCGCCATCGTGGGAGCGCGTGCGCTGCCAGGTCCGCATCGGCGGCACCGGGTTGTCGACGCAGTCGCCACCGCTGTCGCAGGTCAGCGACGTGGCGACTAGCTTCATCGAGTCCGGCGTCGATGACGCACCGGGGCAGGTCGAGATGGCGACGGTCGAGTTGTCGGGTCAGCTGGTCGGTGACATCGGCGCGACCTTGGCCCAGCTCGACGCGCAGCTCGGCTCGGCGGCCATGGTTTCGGTGGCCTGCAACAAGCTGATCCGGGTCGATTTCGTGGCGGCGGGTGACCTGTTGAACTGGGTGTTGTCCAAGCGCGGCGAAAACCGCAGCGTGACATTCGCCGATGCGCACCGCCTGGTGGCATTGTTCTTCGGCGCGATGGGCATCAACGAGAACGCCAGCGTTCGCGTCAGAAACATCTAGCCTGACTTGAAAGGCCGCAGGGCGGCCGCACGTCGAGGTTCACATGCAAGACACTTTCCACGGCACCACCATTGTGTCGGTGCGCCGCGACGGGATCGTCGCGATCGGCGGCGACGGCCAAGTCACGCTGGGCAACATCGTCATCAAGGGATCGGCGCGCAAGGTGCGCAAGATCCACCACGAGCGTGTGCTCGCCGGCTTTGCCGGTGCCACGGCCGACGCCTTCACGCTCTTCGAGCGCTTCGAGGCCAAGCTCGATAAGCACCAGGGTCACCTGCTGCGCGCCGCCGTCGAGCTGACCAAGGACTGGCGCACCGACCGCGTGCTGCGCCGCCTCGAGGCGATGCTGGCCGTGGCCGACAAGGAGCATTCGCTGATCGTCACGGGCAACGGCGATGTGCTCGAACCCGAGCTCGGCATCGTCTCGATCGGCTCGGGCGGGGCCTATGCGCAGGCCGCGGCGCGCGCGTTGCTCGAACACAGTTCGCTCTCGGCGCCAGAGATCGTCAAGCAGTCGCTGGTGATCGCGGGCGAGCTGTGCATATACACGAATGATCAGCACACGATCGAGGTGCTGGAGTGAGTGGCAAAGGCATGACCCCGAAGGAGATCGTCTCCGAACTCGACCGCCACATCGTCGGCCAGGCCGACGCCAAGCGCGCCGTGGCGATTGCGCTGCGCAACCGCTGGCGGCGCCAGCAGGTCGATGAAAAGCTGCGCGGTGAGATCACGCCCAAGAACATTTTGATGATCGGCCCGACTGGCGTCGGCAAGACCGAGATCGCGCGCCGCCTGGCCAAGCTGGCCGATGCGCCGTTCATCAAGGTCGAAGCGACCAAGTTCACCGAGGTCGGCTACGTCGGCAAGGACGTCGATTCGATCATCCGCGACCTGGTCGATGCCGCCGTCAAGCAAGAGCGCGAGCAGCAGATGAAGACGCGCCGCCGGCAGGCGCAGGACGCCGCTGAAGACCGTGTGCTCGACATCCTCGTCCCGCCGCCACGATCGAACTTTGGCGATGCGGATCAACAACCTGCCGCCGACAACACCGCCCGCCAGGTGATGCGAAAGCGCCTGCGCGAAGGCACGCTCGACGACAAGGTGGTTGACGTGGAGCTCGACGCGCCGCGCCAAGCGCTCGAAGTGCTCGGCCCGCAGGGCATGGAAGAAATGGCCGAGCAGCTGAAGGGCCTGTTCTCGCAGATGGGCGGCGGCAAGAAGAAAACGCGCAAGCTGCCAATCGGCGAGGCGATGAAGCTGCTCACCGACGAAGAGGCGGCCAAGCTGGTCAACGAAGAGGAGATCCGAGCGTCAGCGCTCGCCAACGCCGAGGGCAATGGCATCGTCTTCATCGACGAGATCGACAAGGTGGCCACCCGCTCGGACACCAGCGGCGTGGACGTGAGCCGCCAGGGTGTGCAGCGCGACCTGCTGCCGCTGGTCGAGGGCACGACGGTCAGCACCAAGTACGGGCCGGTGAAAACCGATCACATCCTCTTCATCGCTTCGGGCGCGTTCCATCTGTGCAAGCCGAGCGACCTGATCCCCGAGCTGCAAGGCCGCTTGCCGATCCGCGTCGAGCTGTCGTCGCTGACGGTCGATGACTTCGAAGCCATTCTGACGAGCACGCATGCCAGCCTGGTCAAGCAGTACCAGGCCCTGCTGGCCACCGAAGGCGTGACGCTCGAACTCACCTCATCGGCGATCCGCCGCATCGCGCAGATCGCGTTCGAGGTCAACGAGCGCACCGAGAACATCGGCGCACGGCGCCTGGCCACGGTGATGGAGCGGCTGCTCGAAGAGATCAGCTTCGATGCGCCCGAGCGTGGCGGCAGCACGGTGAGTCTGGACGCTGCGCAAGTTGACGACAAGCTGGCCGCGCTGGCCAGCAATGAAGACTTGTCGCGCTATGTTCTGTGAGCGCTAAAGATCGCCGAAGCCCGTGGTGCGCTCTTCTTGCAGCACTAACAACCCGTCGAAGATGAGCGAGTCGATCGTTTCGAACGCCAGCTCGGTGATCGGCGCCATCTTCACCGCCGCACCGCCGGTCATCAGGCACAGCGGCTCGACGCCGCAGCTGCGTTCGACGAGCCGACGGTGAATGCGCTCGATCGCGCCGGCGAGCGCGTGCGCGCCGCCGCTCATCAAGGCATCGCTGGTGTTGGTCGGGAAGTCGACAACATCTCCCGTCGGCACGCGCAGGCCCGCGGTGCCTTGTTCCAGCGCCCGCAACATCAGACCGAAGCCGGGCAGGATCAACCCGCCGAGGAAGTGGCCTTCGATGTCGAGTGAATCGACCGTGACCGCAGTGCCGACCATCACCACCAGCGCCGGCCGCGGCGCGCGGCGTTGCTGCACATGCCAGCGCGCGCCGGCAAGCGCCGCCCAGCGATCGGCCCCCAGCCGCGTCGGGTGGTCATAGCCGTTGGTGACGCCCGCGGCCTGCGCGCCGGGCACGATCCAGCGCGGCTCGATGTCCCACAACTCGAGCTGCTCTTCGACACGCCGCCGCACGGCGTCGCCAGCCACGTTGCTGCCGAGCATGGACGTTGGTGCGGGCAACTGGCGCCACTCGCTGTCGGCAAGCACGTCGATCGTTTCCAGAAAGACCGCGCCGCTGCTTTGCATTGACGCGCCGGGGTGCGCGGTGTCGTACAGCGCCCACTTCAGGCGCGTGTTGCCGATGTCGATGGCCAAAAAACTCATCGACTGTCAGCCACCGACACCGTGCTCGCAGGCAGCGTCAGCAGGTGCCGCACATGCCGCAGCGTCTGCGCCGCGATGACGCTGCGGTGCGGCTTGCGCAGGCGCTGTTCGACCTCGTCGAGCAGCGCTTCGAGTTCGGCGCGCGTGCTGGCGCGTTTGAGCCGCATCAGCGTCAGGGTGCCGGCCAGCGGCGCGGTGCTGCGCACGGCGCGCATCAGCAGCATGCGGGCTTCCGCAAAGGGCACGTCGGTGGGCGACAACGACGCACCATCGTCCGGGGGCTGAGACCAGCTCGAATCACCTTGCAGGGATTGCGACGACGGCAACATCGACGATTCGTTGAGCGCTGCGACATGATCGAGCCCCGGCGTCGACACCAGGCCGAGTGTCACCAGCTCGGAGAAGTCGGCGGCCTTGGCGCCGGCCTGCGAGGCCAGCGCCAGCACGATGTCGACGCTGCGCTTGCCATCGACCATGAACAGGGCGGTGCGCTGACGCGGCGTCAGCTCGCGCGTTCGCCGCAT
This sequence comes from Burkholderiales bacterium, assembly GCA_031413095.1. Lineage (GTDB taxonomy): Bacteria > Pseudomonadota > Gammaproteobacteria > Burkholderiales > Burkholderiaceae_C > CADEEN01. The sequence continues at coordinate 10,555 of JANOEG010000651.1, forward strand.
CAGCGCGGCCTGGCCGGCGGCCGTGCGCTGCGGCACGACCAGGGCCAGCGCGGCCAAAGGGGAAGGCGTGACGGGCAGGGGCATGGACGGCGATTGTGCAGAAAACCGGGGCATCAGCGCCCCTCGCAAACCAATGGCGGCGCGCAGGCCGAAGGCGGTGGCATGATTGCCAATTGACGTTAACGTCAATGTAACTTCCAACGCCGTCTCAGCCTGGCCCGCTCGTGGGCCTTCAGGACACCCGCCATGACCGAGCTTGCCGCCGACTACAAGGCCCTGGCCGCCTACCGCCCCAGGCACAAGGTGCGGTTTGTCACCGCGGCCTCGCTCTTCGACGGCCACGACGCCGCCATCAACATCATGCGCCGCATCCTGATGGGCATGGGCGCGGAAGTGATCCACCTCGGCCACAACCGCTCGGTGGATGAAGTGGTGACCGCCGCGCTGCAGGAAGACGCCCAGGGCATCGCCGTCAGTTCGTACCAGGGCGGGCATGTCGAGTACTTCAAGTACATGGTGGAGTTGCTGCGCGCGCGCGGCGGCGCCAACATCCAGGTCTTCGGCGGCGGCGGCGGCGTCATCGTGCCGGCGGAGATCCGTGAGCTCGGCGAGCAGGGCGTGCGCATCTTCAGCCCGGAGGACGGGCAGCGCATGGGGCTGCAAGGGATGATCGGCGAGATGGTGATGAGGAGTGATATCGATCTCGCGGCGAAGGCACCGAGAGCAGCGAGTGCGATCGCGGGGCACGGCGAAGCGGCGTGGCGGGCCTTGGCGCAGTTGATCACGGCGCTGGAGAGCGGCAGCGTCGATGCCAAGCTGAAGACGGCGCTGCACGATGCGGCCAAGAATTCGAGAGCCCCGGTACTTGGCGTCACTGGCACCGGCGGCGCGGGCAAGTCTTCGTTGACCGATGAGTTGATCCGCCGGCTGCGCCTGGACCAGGACGATGTACTGCGCATTGCCGTGATCTCGATCGACCCGTCACGGCGCAAGAGCGGCGGCGCGCTGCTCGGCGACCGCATCCGCATGAACGCGATCGCACCGTGGGGCGGCGGCTCGCGGGTGTTCATGAGAAGTTTGGCCACGCGCGAAGCTGGCAGCGAGATCAGCGCGGCGCTGCCCGATGTGCTGGCCGCGTGCAAGGCCGCGGGCTTCGATCTGGTGATCGTCGAGACCAGCGGCATCGGCCAGGGCGACGCGGCGATCGTGCCGCACGTGGACATCCCGCTGTACGTGATGACGCCCGAGTATGGCGCCGCCAGCCAGTTGGAGAAGATCGACATGCTCGACTTCGCCGAGTTCGTGGCCATCAACAAGTTCGACCGCAAGGGATCCGCGGACGCGCTGCGCGACGTGGCTAAACAAGTGCAGCGCAACCGCGAAGCCTTCAAGCAGATGCCCGACGAGATGCCGGTTTTCGGCACGATGGCCAGCCGCTTCAACGACGACGGCGTGACCGCGCTCTACCAGGCAGTCAAGGCGCGGTTGATCGACAAGGGCCTGGCCTTGAACTCTGGCCGCTTGCCGACCACCAGCACGCGCCACAGCACGCACCAGGTGCCGATCGTGCCGGCGGCGGGTGTGCGCTACCTGGCCGACATTGCCGATACCGTGCGCGGCTACAAGCGCCGCGCGCGCGCGCAGGCGGCGCTGGCGCGCGAGATTCAGCAGTTGCGCGAAGCGGCGCGCATGCTCACCGTCGGCAAGCCCGACAAACCGCGCGCTGCCGAAGCCGCGATCTCGTTGGCCGAGGAGCGTGAAACCCGTCTCGACGTGCACGCGAAAAAACTGCTCGCCATGTGGCCCGACATGCAGCGCGCGTATGCCGGCGACGAGTACGTGGTGAAGATCCGCGACAAGGAAATCCGCACCCAGCTCACGCACACCACGCTGTCCGGCAACAAGGTGCGCAAGGTCGTGCTGCCGACGTACGAAGACCACGGCGAGCTGTTGAAGTGGCTGCTGCTCGACAACGTGCCGGGCAGCTTCCCGTACACGTCCGGCGTGTTTGCGTTCAAGCGTGAAGGCGAAGACCCAACGCGCATGTTCGCCGGCGAGGGCGATGCGTTCCGCACGAATCGCCGCTTCAAGGTTGTCAGCGAGGGCCTGCCGGCCAAGCGGCTGTCCACCGCATTCGACTCGGTGACGCTCTACGGCGCCGACCCCGATCCACGGCCCGACATCTACGGCAAGGTCGGCAACTCGGGTGTCAGCATCGCCACGCTCGACGACATGAAGGTGCTGTACGGCGGCTTCGACCTGACGAACCCGAGCACGAGTGTCAGCATGACGATCAACGGCCCGGCGCCGACGATCCTGGCGATGTTCATGAACACCGCCATCGACCAGAACCTCGACAAGTTCCGAAGCGACAACAAACGCGAACCCACCGACACCGAAGCCGCGAAGATCCGCGAATGGACGCTGGCCAATGTTCGCGGCACGGTGCAGGCCGACATCCTGAAGGAAGACCAGGGTCAGAACACCTGCATCTTCTCGACCGAGTTCAGCTTGAAGGTGATGGGCGACATCGCCGAGTACTTCGTGCACCACGACGTGCGCAACTTCTACTCGGTATCGATCTCGGGTTACCACATCGCCGAGGCGGGCGCGAACCCGATCAGCCAGCTCGCGTTCACGCTGTCCAACGGCTTCACCTTCGTCGAGGCGTACCTGGCGCGCGGCATGCACGTCGACGACTTCGCGCCCAACCTGTCGTTCTTCTTTTCCAACGGCATGGACCCCGAGTACACGGTGATGGGCCGCGTGGCGCGCCGCATCTGGGCGACCGCGATGCGCGACCGCTACGGCGCCAATGAGCGCAGCCAGAAGCTGAAGTACCACATTCAGACCAGCGGCCGTTCATTGCATGCGCAGGAGATCGCCTTCAACGACATCCGCACGACGCTGCAGGCGCTGATCGCCGTTTACGACAACTGCAACTCGCTGCACACCAACGCCTACGACGAAGCGATCACCACGCCGACCGAAGAGAGCGTGCGCCGCGCGATGGCGATCCAGCTCATCATCAACCGCGAGTGGGGCCTGGCGAAGAACGAGAACCCGAACCAGGGTGCCTTCGTCATCGACGAGCTGACCGAACTCGTCGAAGAAGCCGTGCTGCAGGAGTTCGAAAAAATCGCCGAGCGCGGCGGCGTGCTCGGCGCGATGGAGACCGGCTACCAGCGCGGCAAGATTCAGGAAGAGTCGATGCACTACGAGATGCAGAAGCACACCGGCGAGTACCCGATCATCGGCGTCAACACCTTCCGCAACCCGCAGGGCGAGGCGGTGCCGGGTCACATCGAACTGGCACGATCGACGGAAGAAGAAAAACAGTCGCAGTTGAAGCGCCTTGCCGACTTCCACGCAAAGCACGCCGCCGATGCACC